>JAUHYN010000796.1 GCA_030426505.1 bacterium
CCGGGTTGCCCTTCCAGTCCTCGTCGAACGCCTCGAACACGAAGGTCGTCACGTGGGCGGCGTCGGCCCACGCAATCAACGCTTCGTAGTAGCGCGTCTGGTTCGCTTCGCTCGCGCGCGCGCCGAACTCGGATGCGACAGACGGCCACCCCGCTTCGCCGATCACGAGCTGCGCGTCGGGGAGCGCGGCGCGGACGGCTTCGAGGTTCGCGATCGTGTACGGCATCGCCTCGTCGATCGTCTTCTCCTCCCACGCCGGGTACGTGTGGATCATCGCGAAGTCCGCGACGCGCATCAGCGCCTCGCCCTGCTCGATCCACACCACGTAGTTGTCCGCGGTCGTCACGGGTTGGGAGACGGCGGCCTTCACGCGTTCGAGGTACGCGATCATCGCGTCGAGCGCGACGAGGTGATCGTTCCAGCTCACCAGCGCCTCGTTGCCGACGTTGACCGCGACGACGATCGATTTGTGTTCCTTCGCGAGCGCGATCGCGCGCGACACCTCCGCTTCGTTCGCTCGTCGGTTCCGTTCGAGCTCGGCCTCGGGGATCGGCTCGGTGAGCCACGCGCAGCCCTCGTGGTTGCTCAGCTCCGCCTGGAGCCACGCGCCGAGCACCACCTTCACGCCGAGCTCGTGTCGAGCGATCAGATCGAGGACACGCGCGGTGACCGCTCCGGCGTCGTACATTCGGATCAGCGTGAACCCCGCGGCCTCGAGGATCCGGAGGTCTTCGAGGAGCTCCGCGTCGCTCGGAGCGGCCTCGCCTTCACCGCGATCGGGGTGTTGCCCGGCGCGGTAGCCCGAATAAGCGATCGCCCGGGTCACCCCCGCGAGCCGCGCGGAAGGGGCCTGCGCGATCCCTCCCGTCGGGACCTTCGGCGTCGTCGCACAACCCAACGCGAGCAGGCAGAGCACATATCGCATCGTGGGAACGTGCCCGGCCCCGCCGACGTCCGCCACTCGGAGTTACACGCATCGGGTAGACGAAGGCGGAGGCGTCTGCGAGCTTGGCGAATCGTGACGCGCCCTCAACTCGTCGACATCGACGGCGAAGCGATGTTCCGGATCGACGACGTCACGCGTCTCGCGCCGTTCCTCGTCAGCGTCGTGAGCGACGCCGACCACTGGATGTTCGTCTCCAGCCGCGGTGGCCTCACCGCGGGCCGCGTGGACGCCGAGCGGTGCCTCTTCCCGTACGAGACCGACGATCGGCTGCACCTCGCGGCGCCCCACACCGGGCCCTTCACCGAGCTCTTCGTCGGCGACGAAGTGTGGCGGCCGTTCAGCGGTGCGCGCCCGTACGCGTTCGCGAAGAACGTCGCGGGCAATCGCGTGGTGTTCGAAGAGACCCACGAAGGACTCGGCCTCACCTTCCGGTACGCCTGGGCGAACAGCGCGCGCTACGGATTCGTCCGAACCGCCACCCTCGAAGCGCGCGAGGCGACGCGCGTCCGCGTGGTCGACGGCCTGCGCAACGTGATGCCGCACGGCGTCCCGCTGTCGGCGCAACAGCAGATGAGCAACCTCGTCCACGCGTATCGTCGCAGCGAACGCGTCGGGCGCCTCGGCCTGTACACGCTGGAAGCGCAGCTCTCGGATCGCGCGGAGCCCGCGGAGTCGCTCCGCGCGAACGTCGTGTGGAGCCACGGCCTCGATGGCGCGTCGCTGCGCGTCGCGGAGGATCCATCGGCGACGGCGCTCTGGACCGGGCGCCCGGGCGCCTACGTGATCGACGCGACGCTGGACCTCGACGCCGGCGTGTACCGTCGCTGGCGAATCGTCGCGGACGTCGCGCTGAGCCAGGCGCGCGTCGCCGCACTGCGTGCGGAACTCTCGACGGAAGGAGACCCCGATCGCGCGCTCGACGAAGACATCGCCGCGGGCACCGCGCGCCTCGAGCAGAATGTCGCGAGCGCGGACGGCCTGCAGGTCACGCGGGAGCCGATCGGCGACGCCCACCACTTCGCGAACGTCCTCTTCAACAACATGCGCGGCGGCGTCTTCGCGGACGACGACGACGTCGAGGCGAGCGACGTCGCAGACTTCGTGCGGACGCGGAGCGTCGCCACCTACGAGGCGCACCGCGCGTTGTTGACGTCGCTCCCGGACCGCCTCGACGTCGCCGAGCTCCACGCGACCTTCGCGGCGACCGGCGATCCGAACCTCACCCGCCTCGGCCTCGAGTACCTCCCGATCACGTTCAGCCGCCGCCACGGCGATCCGAGCCGCCCGTGGAATCGCTTCGCGATCCACCTCGTCGACGAAGACGGGCGGAGGCGCCTCACTTACCAGGGCAACTGGCGCGACATCTTCCAGAACTGGGAGGCGCTTTGCGTCGCGTTCCCCGAGTTCGTCGAAGGTGTGATCGCGAAGTTCCTGAACGCGTCGACCGCGGACGGCTACAACCCGTACCGTGTCACGCGCGACGGAATCGAGTGGGAGGTGCCGGAGCCGGACGCGCCGTGGAGCAACATCGGCTACTGGGGCGACCACCAGATCGTCTACCTGCTCCGGCTCCTCGAGCTCTCCGCGCGGCATCACCCGGGGCGCCTGGCCGCGTGGGCGAACGCGGCGATCTTCTCTTACGCCGACGTGCCCTACCGCATCGCGCCGTACGACGCGCTGCTCGAAGATCCGCGCGCGAGCATTCGCTTCGACGCGAAGCACGACGCCGAGATCGCGGCGCGCGTCGAGCGCGAAGGCACCGACGGACGCCTCCTCCGCGACACCGACGGCCGAGTCCGCCACGCCACGTTGATCGAGAAGCTCCTCGTCCCCGCGCTCGCGAAGCTGTCGAACCTCGTCGTCGACGGTGGCATCTGGATGAACACGCAGCGCCCGGAGTGGAACGACGCGAACAACGCGCTCGCCGGCTACGGCCTCTCGATGGTCACGCTGTATCACCTGCGGCGCTACCTCGGGTTCGTCGAGGCGCTCGCGGCCGAGGTCGGCGGTGCGTTCGAGCTCGCCACCGAGGTCGCGAACTGGTTCGACGCGATCCGCGACGCGCTCGACTTCTTCGCCCACCTCCTCGACGCGCCGAAGGTCGACGACGAAGCGCGGCGGCGCGTGCTCGACGCAGTGGGCGGCCCATTTTCCGTCTACCGCACGGCGCTCTACGGCCGCGGTCTCACGACCCGCGTCGAGCGGTCGTCCAGCGACGTCGTCGCGCTGTGCCGAACGGCGCTCACGTACGTGGACCACGCCATCGCCGCGAACCGCCGCGCGGACGGGCTCTATCACGCGTACAACGTGCTCGAGGTCTCCGCGAACGGAGCGAAGGTCCACGCGCTCTACGAGATGCTCGAAGGTCAGGTCGCCGCGCTCGGCTCCGGTCGACTCGACGGCGCCGAATCGCTCGCGCTGGTCGAAGCGCTGTTCGCGAGCGCGATGTACCGCGCCGACCAGGACAGCTTCATGCTCTACCCCGCGCGCACGCTCCCCGGCTTCCTCGAGAAGAACGTCGTGGACGCCGCGCTCGTGGAGGCCAACCCACTCCTCGCCGCGCTCGCCGGCGAAGGCGACGACACACTCCTCGAACGCGACGTGACCGGCGCGTACCGCTTCGCGCCGGACCTCGAGAACGTCCGCGCGGTACGCGCCGCGCTCGAGCGCCTCGACGCTGCGTGGGCCGCGCTCGTCCTCGCGCACGGCGACGACGTCTGCGCGCTCTACGAAGACGTCTTCGATCACCGCGCGTTCACCGGTCGCTCCGGGACGATGTACGGGTACGAGGGGATCGGTTCGATCTACTGGCACATGGTGTCGAAGCTGTTGCTCGCGGTGCAGGAGGCGTTCTTCGCGGCGCGCGCGCGCGATGAAGATCCGGACGTCCTCGCGAAGCTCGCCGCCGCCTACTACCGCGTGCGCGATGGCCTCGGGTTCGCGAAGCCGGTCGAGGTCTACGGCGCGTTCCCGACGGACCCGTACTCCCACACGCCCGCGCACGCCGGCGCGCAGCAACCCGGGATGACCGGGCAGGTGAAGGAAGAGGTGCTCACGCGCCGCGGCGAGCTCGGCGTCGTCGTGGAGGGCGGCCGCCTCGCGTTCCGCCCGACGCTCCTGCGGCGCTCGGAGTTCCTCACCGAGGCGACGCCGTGGTCGTTCTTCCGCGTCGGCGGCGTACCCGACACGATCGACCTCGCGCCGGGATGTCTGGGCTTCACGGTGTGCCAGGTCCCGGTCGTGATGCGTCGGGTCGCTAACGGGCCGCGGACCGCTCGGGTCCACACCGCAACGGGTCATCGGGACTTCGCGGACGCCGCGCTCGACGCCGAGACGTCGGCCGCGATCTTCGGTCGGACGGGCGAGGTCCACCGGGTCGAGGTCGCCGTCCCCGACGCCGACGGGCTCGCTTGACACCGGACCCGGCGAGGACTTAGTTTGTTCGGCGAACGAAACAAGTCATGCGCCGCCCCAATCTGCCGCTCCTGTCTCTGATCGTCGCGCTCACCACCGGGTGTTCGAGCACGTTCACCGTGGACAACCCCTGTCCGGAGGGGA
>JAUHYN010000797.1 GCA_030426505.1 bacterium
TGGTCGGAGCCGTGTACGGCGCGCCCGACCCGCTCGCCGCCCTGGCCGAACTGGTGGAGGTGGTGTCGTGACGGTCGTCGTCGTCGGCGACGGCATCGTCGGACGGTCGGTGGCCTGGCGCCTGGCCCGCGAGGGTGCGCAGGTCACGGTGGTCGACCCCGACCCGTCGCGCTCGGCGGCCCGGGTCGCGGCCGGCATGCTGGCGCCCATCAGCGAGGCGGCCTACGGCGAGGACGACCTGCTCGCCCTCGGTCTGGCGTCGGCGGGGCGCTGGCCCTCGTTCGCGGCGGAGGTCTCGGCCGACGCCGGGTGCGACGCCGGGTACGTCGAGACCGAGACGCTGGTCGTCGAGTACGCCGACGCCGAAGCGCTCGCGCGGCGCACGATGCCGCGGCGGCGGTTGTCGACGTTGGTGCGCCCGGACGGCTCGACGCTCACCACGACGATCGTCCGCACGGCGGAGCCCGAGCGCGACCAGGAGCAGCTCGTCCGTCAGACGTGCCTCCGGTCGATCGATCGCTCGCGGGTCGAAGAGGAGGAGTCGATCCTGAGGGTCCAGGATCGCGCGCGCTACGATCTCTTCCGCCACGAGTTCGATCCGAAGAAGGGGAAGAAGTCGCTCGCCTATCGCTACCCCTGGCTCCCCCACACGTTCTACGAGCGCGTCTACGCGAAGCTGGTCGACTTCGCGATGTCGACCGACGCGTGGGCCGCGGCGGTGTGATAGACGATCGCCCGCTGTGACCAAGCCGCTGTTGTTGGGCATCGCCGGCGGGACCGGTTCGGGGAAGACGACGATCGCGACCGCGATCGTCGACGCGATCGCGCCGAGCTGCGTGCGGCTCGATCACGACTCGTACTACAAGGACCTCGGGCACCTGCCGTTCGAGGAGCGCACCAAGGTCAACTTCGACCACCCCGACGCGCTCGACAACGAGCTCCTCATCGAACAGATCGAGTCGCTGCGGCGCTACGAGGGCGTCGACAAGCCGATCTACGACTTCACGACCCACGTGAGGACGGTGGAGACGACGCGCATCGAGCCGGCGCCGGTGGTCGTGGTGGAGGGCATCCTCACGCTCGCGATCCCGAAGCTACGGGACGTGTTCGACGTTCGGATCTTCGTCGACACGGACGCCGACATCCGGCTCATCCGGCGCATCCGCCGAGACATCGAGCAACGCGGCCGCGCGTTCTCGGACGTGCGGCAGCAGTACTACGACACCGTCCGGCCGATGCACATGGCGTTCGTGGAGCCGTCGAAGCGCTACGCGGACATCATCATCCCCGAGGGCGGGGAGAACCACATCGCGATCGACTTCGTGGTGGGGAGGATCCGTCACTTCCTGAGCGAGACGGTGGATCTGTAGCGGCCTCGGTTAGAAGGCCATCCCGCCGTCGACGTCGATGGTGCGCGCGTTGAAGTAGTCGCACTCGATGATGAACTGCACGGCGCGCCAGATGTCTTCCGGCTCGCCGATGCGGCCGACCGGGATGGCGGCCACGAGCGCGTCGCGGGCCTTCTGGTTCATGCCCTGCGTCATGGGGGTCTCGATCATCCCCGGGGCGATCGCGCCGACGCGGATCCCGAAGCGGGAGAACTCGAGGGCCCAGGTCTTGGTGTTCGCCGCGAGCGCCGCCTTGGCCGCCGAGTAGTTCGACTGGCCGCGGTTGCCGTAGCGGGCGACCGAGGACATGTTCACGAGGACGCCCTTTTGGTCCTTCTCGACCATCTTGGCGACGACGTCGCGGGCCATGAAGGTGGCGCCGGTGAGGTTCACGTCGATGACGGCCTGCCACTGCGCGGCGCTCATCTTGATGATCTCGCCGGTGTTGCGGTCCTTCTTCACGAGGAGGCCGTCGCGGAGGATCCCTGCGTTGTTCACGAGGCCGGTGAGGCCGCCCATCGCGTCGAACGCCCAGTCGACGAAGGCGCCGACGCTCTCTTCGCTCGAGACGTCCAGGCGACGCGTGTGGATGGTCCCCGGGAGGCTCTCGCTCTCCTTCGCGAGGCTCGCGAGCCCCTCTTCGAGCACGTCACCCACGGCGACGGTGCCGCCCGCCTCGGCGAGGCGAATGGCGAAGTGGCGGCCCATACCCTGGGCTCCGCCCGTGACGATCATCTTCGTATCGGATAGCTTCATCGCGCCTCGCGTTTAGGCGGCAGCGAGGCCCCGAGCAAGCGCTAATGAGCGACGACAAGAAATTCGATCTGATCCCCGAAGCGGCCACCGTCGTCGAGATCAAGAAGTCCATTCCCCCCGACGCCGCGACCGTCCTGGAAAACCAATCACCTGCGCCGAAGCCCCCCGGCGCGATCACCGGCGTGCTGCTCCACGCGACGGAGGCCTTGCCCTCCATCGACGTCCCGCCGCACGCCGCGCGCGTCCTCCAGTCGCGCCAACCGACGCCGACGCCCTCGCCCACCGAGGACACCGCGCCGCGCATCGGCGAGTACGCGTTGATCGCCCGCTTCCCGTCGAGCTCCGCGGCGGACGTGTTCCTCGGCTACAAGGTCGCGCAGTTCGGCTACATCCGCCGCGCCGTCGTGAAGTGGACGGGCGCCGACCGCGACGACTTCCGCCTGCGACGCCAGACCCTCCTCGACGAGGCGCGCGCGATCTCCTTCGTCGATCACCCGAACATCGTCACGCTGCTCGACGTCGCGGACTCGAACGTGGGCACGTACTTCGCCGTCGAGTACGTCGCGGGCACCGATCTGCGGCGCGTCCTCACCACCCTGTCCGATCGCGGCGAGCGCCTCCCCTACGAGCTGTCGTGCTTCGTCGCGTGCGAGGTGCTGCGCGGCCTCGAGTACGTCCACACCGCGCGCGGCGCGGACGGGCAACCGCTGGACATCGTCCACCGCGACGTGAACCCGTCGAACGTGCTCGTCTCCGAGGACGGCCACGTGAAGCTCACCGACTTCGGCACGGTGCTGATGCAGGGCCGCATGCAGGACGCGACGGCGCCCGGCATGGTGAAGGGCAAGGTGCGCTACCTCGCGCCCGAGTACATCGCGGATCAGACCTGCACGAAGAGCGTGGACCTCTACAGCGTCGGCGCGATGCTGTTCGAGATGGTCACCGGGCGGCCGTGTTTCTCGGGGAACACGAACGCGTCGATCATGATGCGCATCGTCCGCGACGGCCTCCCGTACCAGGAGCTGGTCGACAACGCCGTGCCGGAGGGCCTCGCGGCGATCGTCATGCGCGCCACGGCGCGTCACGCGGACGAGCGATACCCCACCGCGACGGACCTGGTGCATGCGCTGGAGGCGTATCTTCACGCGTCGGGCGCGTTCGTCAGCCCCTCGACCCTCGGGACCCACCTGCACGCGCACGCGTTGTTCGTCTGACGCTGGGCCTGATGCACCGGATGCGGTAACGACAACGGGTCGGTGTTGGGTCTCGTCAACAGCGTGCTCCGGCTGTCGGTCGGTATGGTCTTCACCGGTGTCGTCGTCTTCTTGGGCGTGCTCGCGCTGATCCCGATCATCCCATGGCACGAGCGACGAATCCGCCTGTCGAACCACCTCGGCACGGTCCTCGGCAGCGGCATCATGTGGATCTCTGGCTGCACAGTCACGGTGCGCGGCCAGGAGAACTTCCAAGAGGGGCGCCCGGTGATCTTCGCCGGCAACCACACTTCGATCTTCGACGCGTTCACTTCGATCTGGCTCTCGCCGACCGGCACCGTCGGCGTCGCGAAGAAGCAGATCATCTACTACCCGTTCTACGGCGCCGCGTGGCTGCTCGCCGGTCACCTCACGGTCGACCGCGGCCGCACCGACAAGGCGAAGGCGTCGATGCAGCGCATGGGCGAGATCGTCCGGAGCAAGGGCCTCAGCCTGTTCATGTGGCCCGAGGGCACGCGCAGTCGCGACGGGCGCCTGCTCCCGTTCAAGAAGGGCGTCGTGCACCTCGCGCTGCAGACCGGCCTGCCGATCGTCCCGATGGTCACCACCGGCGCGCACAAGGCCTGGAAGAAGGCCACGCTGCTCACGCTGCGGAGCGTCCCGATCGACATCACGTTCCTCCCCGAGATCGACACCTCCGACTGGACGGAGGATCGGATCGAGGAGCACGTGGAAGCGCTGCGCGACGTCTTCGTGGCCGCGCTCCCCGCCGAGCAGAAGCCGAAGAAGTCGGTCGAGCTCGCGGCGGCCTGATCAGTCCTCGGCGCGCTTGCGGTACAGGCGCCAGAGCGCGTAGGCCGCGAGCGGCACCAACACCACCGACACCGTCTGCGTGGTCGAGAACATCCGCGGGTCGTCCGCTGGCCAGCGGATGAGCGGGAACTCGCGCTCGGGATCGTCGCGCACCAGCTCGATGAGGAAGCGGACGACCGAGTACATGAGGAAGTAGCCCGCGACGATCGCGCCGGGGCGCGGCTTCTTCTTCAGGTAGACGAACAGCAGGATGAAGCCGATCGCGAACGTGAGGATCGACTCGTACAGCTGCGTGGGGTGGACGTGCGGCGTCGGATCCGTCGGCGCGA
>JAUHYN010000798.1 GCA_030426505.1 bacterium
TCCGGGTGCGCGGCGGCGTAGGCGTCCCAGCGCTCGTAGTGCGTCTGGTTCTGGAGCGGCGCGCAGGCGCCGAGCACGAAGAGACCCAAGGTCGACAGGAGCGTAAGGGCTCGCATGGGGCCGGATGCTAACGGACCTCGGCCGGAAGGCAAACCAGAACCGTCCGTCAGGCGTCCGTCCGTTCGATTCGGCAGTCCAGCGTGAGGGCCAGGGCGTCCTTCACCTTGATGAACAGCAGCTTGGGCGGCGTGTGACCGAACGCCGAAAAGCTCGCGTCCAGGTGGATCGTGACGTTCGACCCCGAGATTTCGAACGTGACGTCGATCGGCTTCGTCGCGCGACCCTGAAGCTCCACTTCCACGCGACCCTTGCCGCGCGGGCCGTCGACCGCGACCGGCTCCGCGAGCTTCCCGCGCACCGAGGGGCGCCGGCTGAGCTCCAGGAACTTCTTCATCTCGCGGTTCGACAGCATGTCGCCCGCGTCCAGGTGCCACAGCGGGAAGGACGCCTCGGCCTCGACCACCCGGCCGCCCTCGACGCGCGCGGTGCCTTCGAGGCCGTCTCCCGTGGCGCGGAACTTGTGCCCGGGGGCGTCCGCCACGACCGTGGCGCGCGACGCCGCCGAGACGAAGCGGTACGTACCGTCTTCGAGGGTCATGGGTACGTCAGAGCACGTTTGACGACCCAGCGGAAGCGATCGGGCTGCTCCACGAACGGGAAGTGACCGCTCGTCGTGAACTCGTAGCGCTCGAGTCCCGGGATCAGCGACTCGTAGCGATCGTACGTGCGCGGCGGCGGCGTGTCGCACGATCCGGAGACCATCGTGGTCGGCGCCGTGACCTGTTGGATCACGTCCGACCAGTCGTACATCTCCTCGCGCAGCCGCGGCTCCACGAAGAAGTAGAACGCGCGCACGTCGGCGTATTCGAAGAGCATCGTGTCGAACAGCGCGAGGTTGTCGGGACACAGGTAATGCTTGCCGCGCACGCGCCAGACCTCGAGCGAGCAGCGATTCAGATCGCGCAGGCAGGTCTGCCACATCGTGAGCTGCTGCAGGCGCAGCCGATCCGGCGTCGTGAGGCGATCGTCGGCCTCGCCGGCGGACTCCGCGAGCTCGCTGATCTCCGTCGGGAACGGGTTCACGAGCACGATGCGGCTCACCTGGTCGGGGTGCTGCACCTGGTAGTGGACCGCGAGGGCGCCGCCGTAGCCGTGACCGACCAGATCGTACGGGCCGGTGATGCCGAGGCGCGTCTCGAGGTGCGCGAGGTAGTTCTCGATGTCGAGGAGGTGGTTCTCGAACGAGACCGTCGCGGTGTCCGTCGAGCCGAAGCTGCTGCGGCCGACCGCGCGGAGGTCCGCGTAGATCAGGAGGCGATCCGGATTTTCGGCGCCCCCCGGTCCGAGGAGGAACGACGTGGGCTCCACGAGGTACTCGAGGCCGACGAGCGGGCCCGTCGCGAGGAACAGCACCGGCGGCATCGTCGAGGTGAGCGTGCCGCGCACGTGCATGTAGGCGCGCGCGCCGAGCACGCGCTCGCTGCCCTGGAGGAGCGTCGCGGGATCCGCGAAGCCGGCGTCCGCGTTGCGATCCGGACCGGCGTCACGCGGGCCTGCGTCGCGGACGGTGGCGTCGAACTGGAAGCCCGCGTCCATCGGCTCGACCACGTCGTCGCCGTCGTCGTTGTTGCCGCTGCAGGCCGCGAGCGCGAGGCCGAGGGCGAGGGTGGCGTACTTACGCATCACGGGCCGTCCATACCGACGTCGCGGCGTGGTTGGCAAACGTCAGTGGGCGGGTCTCGATCCGGCGGCTACGGGTTTGCTCGACGGTCAGAGGGCGTCGAGATCGATGCCGTAGACCTTGAGGAGCCGGAACAGCTCGCGGTCGGTCAGCCCGCACTGCGCGGCGGCGCGGGACACGCGGCCCTGTTGGGACGCGAGGACGTCCTCGAGGAATGCCGCGACGAAGAGCCCGTCGAACCCCGAGCGCCGGACCGGCTCGAGCTCCACCAGGCGGTCCGCGAGCATCGCGACGTCCTTGGTGTTGCGATCGAAGCGCTGGGTGTCGAGGAGGCCGCGCGTCTGGGCGCCGATCGACAGGTCCGCGTTCCTGTCGCGCGCGACGATGTGATTCACGATCGCCGCGGCGTCCTCGAGGCGCGCGCGGAGCGGGGGGATCTTCATCCGCACGACCGCGATGCGCCGGTAGAGGCCGGGGTCGAAGCCGCCGTCGGTGAGGCGCTTCGTGGTGGAGGTCAGGCAGCGGACGTCGATCCGGCGCGTGCGCTTGTCGCCGTTTCGGCGGAGCTCGCCGCGCTCGATGACGTCCTTCATGCGCGGCTGCAGCGCGGGCGGGAGGCGGTCGATGTTCTCGATGAACAACGTGCCGCGGTTCGCGCGCTCGAACAGGCCGAGGCGAGGGGTGCGGCCGTTCATCTCGCCGAAGAGGACGTTCGACATCTCCTCGTCCTCGACCGTCGCGAGGTCCACGGTGATGAGCGCTTGCTCGCGGCGCGTGGAGCGCGCGTGGAGCTCGGCGGCGAGGTGCGCCTTGCCCGTGCCGACCTCGCCCTCGAGGAGCACCGCGGAGCTCGACGGCGCGACCTTGCGCACGACGCGGAAGATCTCGCGCGTGGACGCCGCGACACCGACGAGCGGACCGAAGCGCTCCACCGCGCCGGGCGGGGCGGTGTGCGGGTCCGTCTCGATCTCCGAGGCGGCGGGTTCGTCGACGGCGATCAGGCGAATGGTCGTGCGGCCCACGCGGAAGGCGCCGCCGTTTTCGATGAAGGCGTCGCGGATACGTTCGTCGGACTCGGCCGCATCGTCGTCGGGGGCGGCGAAGGTGCCGTTGGTGGAGTCGAGGTCGCGGACGCGGAGGCCCTCGGCGAAGACGTCGATCTCGGCGTGGTAGCGCGACACGGTGTCGTCGGTGAGGACGAGCGAAGAGGCCGGCGCCGCGCCGACGAGGGCGGGGGTGTCGGTGATGTCGGCGGTCGCGCCGCGGTCGGTGCCGTCGACGACGAACAGACGCCACCGCCGCGAGAACAGCTCGCCGGATTCGGGGTGCGTGTAGAGCAGGAGCGGTGCGTTGGGCACGTCGGGAGCGGCGCGAGTATGCCCCAAAAAAACGAACGGGGCGCGACCTCGTCAGGTGCGCCCCGTGAATTGTTCTTCTTCGTTCATGTTTGCCAGCGCCTCCGATGGCCGCTGGCACCGCACAGGGCGGCTTCGTTCATTTCGCTTGTTCTTGCTGAATGTTGCTCTTCGATTTCGACTCGACCGTCCCTCCTTGCCTTCGCTGCGCTGTGGCCACAACGCGCCCCGAAGGTTCCCGTCCCGAAGGCCATCCTCGCGACGTCTTCGAAGTGTCTTATGCGAACTTCAACGTCTCTCTCTGTCCTTTATTACGAACCAGGTCGGCGGCGGACGCAAGGGGGCCAAAGGGGCACGCGGATGCGTGCCTCGGCGTGAAACGGGTCGTGTGTGGGTGGCGCGCTGCGGCGCGTGAGAAGGCGCGAAATCAGGACGGCTTACGCGTGACGCGCGCGGTGATCAGCGCGAGGAACGCGAGCGCGCCGGAGTTCACGAGGAGCCAGATCCGATCCATGACCGATGCGACGCCGGGGATGAACACGACGTCCGCGGGCATGAAGATCGCGGCGCACGCGAGGTACGCGGCCCAGCCGACCGACAGACCGATCAACACGCCGCGCAGCTTCTTCACGCCGAGCAACAGGACCGTCGCCACGAACATCGGGACCGCAGAGGCCCACAGCGCGGAGAAGTGGAACGTCGGACCGAACGCGAGCAGGTCGAGGTTCGCGAGCGGCGTCGCGAGGAGCGCGCCGACGGCGCCCGCGAGGCCGAGGCCGGCGAGGCGCTTGCGCTGCGCGAGGAAGAACGCGCCGAACGCGAGCAGCGCCGACAGGTAGGCCGAGAGGCCGCCCTTGGCGTCCTTCGCGGCCTTCACCGCGGCGCCCGCGTTGACGATGCCGTGGCCGTACTCGTTGCTCCACGCGCCGCCCACGGTTGACGCGGTGTCACGCAGGATCGCTTCGACCTTGTCCGGGTCGGTCACGCCGGCGCTGATGACGAGCGCGGCGACGCCCGCGACGTGCGGCGCGGCCATCGAGGTGCCCTGGAACGAGAGGTACTGCTTCGGGTTGCTCGGGTCGTTCGGCGTGATGGTGTTCTGCAGGATGCCGCCGGCCTCGCCGTGGCTCTGCTTGTCACCGCCGGGCGCGGAGACCTGGATCTGCTTGCCGTAACTCGAGTAGAACGCCTTCTTCTTCGACGGGCCGACGGAGCTGACCGCGAACGAGCCCGGGTAGGCGGCCGGGAACTCGACCTTGCCGCGGCCGGTGTTGCCGGCGGCGCAGACCACGACGACGCCCTTCTTGCGGGCGTACGCGACGGCGGACTGCATGACGAACGAGCGCATCCCGCCGCCGAGCGACATGTTGATGACGTGCGCGCCCTCGTCGGCGGCGAAG
>JAUHYN010000799.1 GCA_030426505.1 bacterium
GGGCTCGTCTTCATGGGCGCGTTCACGACCGCCGACGCGGAGGAGGTCTGGTTCAGCGACGTCTCCGGGGCGCCGCCGTTCGCGCCGCAGCGCATCTCGCCGCCGGGCGTGACCGCCACGCAGGACATCCTGCGGATCTGGGCCGGCGGCGACTACGCGCGCGACCCGTACCTGCGCCGCTGAGTCAGCGCACCGCTTCGTCGAGCGCCGGGAACACGCGCGCGATCTTGCCGAGCAGGTAGTCGCCGTACGTCCCCTCGAACGCGCGCACGCTCTCCTGATCCCAACGCGTGTGTTCGTCGTCGAGCACGTCGGTGCCAGGGAGCGGCTCGATCACCGCGTCGAGGTTCGGGTCGAAGAAGAACGGGAACGAGAGCCGGCCGCGATCCGACGTGTTGCGCACGCGGTGGAGCGTCGAGCGGTACAGCCCGCCGGTGAGGCGGTCGAGCATGTCGCCGAGGTTCACGACGAACGTCCCGTCGATCGGCGGCGCCGCGATCCACCCGTTGGGGCCCTTCACCTCCAACCCGCCGATCTCGTCTTGCGCGAGGATCGTCAGCAGCCCGTAGTCGGCGTGCGCGCCGACGCTCCACGCGTCGGGGCGCGGGACCGGCGGGTAGTGGAACACGCGGAAGAGGATCAGCGGGTCGCGGGTGTAGCGGTCGAAGAAGTACGACGGCGGCAACGACAACGAGCGCGCCACCAGCGCCATCAAGCGGTGACCGAGCGCCTCCATCGCCGCGAGGTACTCGAGCACCACCTCGCGCATCGCCTCCGACGCGAAGAGGTTCGGCCCGACCAACCGGCGCCCGTCCGCTGCGCGCTCCGCGCCGAAGTACAGCCCCTCCTTCTCGTCCGGAACGCCGGACGTGAGCTCGCCGTGCAGAGGGAACCACCCGCGCCACGCGCGCCCGCCCTTCGACATCGCGATCGCGGCCTTCTCCTCCCGGGGGAGGGCGAAGAACGCGCGCGACACCGCGTGGAGGCGTTCGAGGAGGTGAGGGTCGACGTCCGCGCGGACGTAGAAGAAGCCGAAGCGTCGACAGGCGTCGCCGATGCGCGCGGCGCACCGCGCGTCCGGCTCGGACAGGTCGACGACGGGGAGCACGTCAGTGCGTCGCGGAGGGCTCCGGCCGAAGCTCTTCGCTGATGAGCCCGGACTGGCCCTTGAGGCGCGAGTAGAAGGAGTCCGCGTCGTCGAGGACGAGCGCGTGTTTGAGGACGTCGTCCACGTGCTCGACGCAGATGATCTCCAGATCGTCGCGCACCGACTTCGGGATCTCGGCGATGTCCTTCTCGTTGTCCTTCGGGATCAGCACCGTCTTGATCTGCGCGCGGTGGGCCGCGAGCGTCTTCTCCTTCAGCCCACCGATCGGCAGCACGCGCCCGCGCAGCGTGATCTCGCCGGTCATCGCGAGGTCGCGCCGCACCGGCGTGCGCGTCAGCGCCGACACCAACGACGTCGCCATCGTGATGCCCGCCGAGGGGCCGTCCTTCGGCATCGCGCCCTCCGGCACGTGAATGTGGATGTCGACCTTCTGGTAGAACGCGCGATCCAACGACAGCAGATCCGCGCGCGAACGCACGTAGCTCATCGCGGCCTGCGCCGACTCCTGCATCACGTCCCCGAGCTTGCCGGTGATGATCAGCTTCCCCTTGCCGGGCATGATCGACACCTCGGTCATGAGGATGTCGCCCCCGACCGACGTCCAGGCGAGGCCCGTCGTCAGCCCGATCTCGTCGCGCTCCTCCGCCATCCCGTAGCGGTACTTGTGGACGCCGAGCAGCTTCTTCACCCGCTTGTCCGAGATGCGGATCTTCCGCTCCGAGCGATCCTTCACCACCTCGCGCGCGACCTTGCGGCACACGCTCGACAGCTCGCGCTCCAGGTTTCGGACGCCGGCCTCCCGCGTGTAGCTGCGGATGATGAGCCGCGTGGCGCCCTCGGTGATCGAGACGTCGCGGTCCGCGAGGCCGTTCGACTCGAGCTGCTTCGGCACGAGGTATTTCTTCGCGATCGCGAGCTTCTCCAGCTCGGTGTAGCCCTCGAGCCGGATGATCTCCATGCGGTCCTGCAGCGGCGCCGGGATCCCGCTCGTGGTGTTCGCCGTGGCGATGAACAACACGCGCGAGAGATCGTAGTCGAGGTCGAGGTAGTGGTCGTTGAACTCCGCGTTCTGCTCCGGGTCCAACACCTCGAGCAGCGCCGACGACGGGTCACCGCGGAAGTCCATCGACATCTTGTCGATCTCGTCGAGCAGGAACACCGGGTTCGAAGATCCCGCGCGCTTCAGCGACTGCACGATCTTGCCCGGCATCGCGCCGATGTACGTGCGACGGTGGCCGCGGATCTCGGCCTCGTCGCGCACGCCGCCGAGCGACATGCGCACGAACTTGCGACCCATCGCGCGCGCGACGGACTTCGCGAGTGAAGTCTTGCCGACGCCGGGCGGGCCGACGAGGCAGAGGATCGGCCCCTTCGGCTTCTCGACGAGCGCCTGCACCGCGAGGTGCTCGACGATGCGCTCCTTCACCTTCTTGAGCCCGTAGTGGTCCTCGTCGAGGACGTCCTCTGCGTGTTCGACGTCGAGGTTGTCGTCCGTGTACTCGCCCCACGGCAGCGCGAGGAGCCAGTCGATGTAGTTGCGGACGACGGTCGCCTCCGCGGACATCGGCGACATCATCTTGAGCTTCCTCAGCTCGGCGCGCCCGCGCGTCTCGGCTTCCTTGGAGAGCTTCTTCTTCGCGAGCTTCTCTTCGAGCTCCGCGATCTCGTTCTTGAACTCGTCACGCTCACCCAGTTCCTTCTGGATGGCCTGCATCTGTTCGTTGAGGTAGTACTCCTTCTGCGTCTTCTCCATCTGCTTCTTGACGCGCGTCCGGATCTTCTTCTCGACCTGCAAGATCTCGATCTCGGCCTGCATCAGCTCGTGGAGTCGCTCGAGCCGGGCCTTCGCCGACGCCGTCTCGAGGAGCGCTTGTTTGTCGGGGAGCTTGAGCGTCAGGTAGCAGACGATCGTGTCCGCGAGCTTCGATGGCTCGTCGATCGCCGACACTACCGACAGCGTCTCCGGAGGGATCCGCTTGTTGAGCTTCACGTACGACTCGAAGGTCGCCTGCACGGAGCGCATCAGCGCCTCGAGCTCGATGCCGGCCTCGCCGTCGCCGTCGATCGCTTCGTACGACGCGACGAAGAAGCGCTCGACCTCGAGGTACTCCGTGACGCGCGCGCGCTTCTTCCCTTCGACGAGCACCTTCACGGTGCCGTCGGGGAGGCGCAGCAACTGGATGATCGCGGCGAGCGTACCCACTTCGAAGATGTCGTCTTCGCTGGGCTCGTTGGTCTTCGCCTTTTTCTGGGCCGCGAGGAGGATCTCCTTGTCGCCGGCCATGGCTTCTTCGAGGGCATTGATCGACTTCTCGCGGCCCACGAACAGCGGGACGACTTGGTGCGGGAAGACGATGATGTCTCTCAGCGGCAGGAGAGGCGCCGAAAGTGTGGTCATAGGCGGCGGATCGTGGCACCCGCGCGCGGCCTAGGCAATGTTGTCGTCAGTCGTCGGTGAACTCGAACGTGAAGGTGAGGACGTGTCCCTTGTTCACCTTCACGTCCATCTCGGTCTCGTCCTCGCCGTTGACGAGCCTCACGCTGTGCATCCCGGGGCTGGTGCGCGTCTGCTTCACGTCGCCCGCGGTCCCCAGCTTCTTGCCGTCCATGAAGATGACGACCGTCGCGGGTTGGACCTTCCACGCGATCGCGGTCTCGACGCGCTTGCTCTTCTTGACGGGTTCGGGCGCGGAGCCGCTCGACGGCGCCCAGGCCGCCGTCAGGGCGAGGAGGGCCAGGGACAGGAGCGGAATCGACCAGCGTGGCATGGCGCGAGCATGGGCGAATCGGGGTCGAGTTGGCAATCGGCCGGCGCGGCGGCGCCCTCGGGCGAACCCGCCCCGTGTTTCAATCGGAGATGTCGGGGAGGACGGCGAGGACGTCGAGGCCGGTCTGCTCCTCGAACTCCTTGGCGTCGAGAAAGCGCTGGCGCAGGGCCTCGCGGAACAGCGCGAGCAACAACCCGATCATGGCGGTGATCGCCATACCGGTGATGAGGAACAGGTTGCGCTCCGGCTTGGACGGGAGCTCCGGGATGCGCGGCACATCGACCAGCGAGAAGTTGTCGGCGAAGTTCGACGACCCCATCACGCGGTCCTGCTCCGTCTTCACCTTGCGCTCCTTGAGCGCGCGGATCTGCGACTCGTACTGCGCGGCCTCGAGGCTGACCTCCGCCCACTGCTGCTGAAGGCGCGGCTTCCGGATCGCGCGCTTCTCGATGTCGATCTTCTGGCGGTGCAGCCCTTCGATGCGCGACTTCGCCGCCGCGACGCAGTCCGCCTGTGACATGCCGGGCTTGAGGCCGGACATGCCTTCACATGCGATCGCGACGACGTGCGCCATCGCGTGCGCGGGCATCGTCACGCCGCGGCCCCAGGTGCGG
>JAUHYN010000800.1 GCA_030426505.1 bacterium
CCCAACCCTCGACCGTCACCTTCGCGCCGACCCCGAGATCCGCGCCTTCCTTGAAGATTGCGTCGATTCGAACCCGCGTCATGAGGGCCGGGACGCTAGCTCATTCGATGGCGCCCGACCACCGTGACGTTTCGACCGCGGTGACCTTCAGCGCCCCGCGCCGAAGACGCTCTCGCAGACCAGCTCGCCCGCCGCGGCGCACTTGCCGTCGAAGCACAGGCCGTAGGGGCACGAGGTGTCGAGGCCTTCGAACTCGCACGCCTCGCCGACGTCGAGCCGCGCGGGGCACATCCCCGTCGCGAAGTTGCAGACGCCCTCGGCGCAGGCGAACGCGTCGATCGTCGCATCACACGCCGAGCCCGGGAGGCCGAGCGTCGCTTCGCACTTGCCCGTCGCGAGCGGGTCCAGCAACGGGGCGCCCTCGCCGTCCACGCAGCCGTAGCCGAGGCCGCACACGCTGCCCGAGTCGCAGTCGGCGCCCGCCGCGAGGATCGGGCGGCGCGTCGGGTTCTGGGCGACCGTCGCGCGGCAGATCATCGCGTCGCCTTCGGTCGCGCACTCGAGGCCGAGGAGGCAGCCGCCGCTCGAGCCGTTGCACGCGGCGCCCTCACCGCCCGGGGTGGCGCAGGCGTTCGTGTCGAAGTCGCAGAAGAGGCCCTCGCTGCACATCGCGGTGAAGAAGCAGCTCTCCTCCGCCTCGACGCGCGGCGCGCAGACCGGGCTGTCGCCGGCGTAGTCGCAGTAGGCGCCGGTCTCGCAGCACGCCGGGTCGAAGCACGCCTCGCACGACGCGCCGAGGGCGATCGTCTCGGCGCACGCCCACGCGCCCGGGTCCTCGATGTACGCGCAATAGCTGCCGTCGGCGCACGACTTGCGATGGTCGTCGCCGACCAGGTTCGGCTCGCAGGCGGCGCCGACCGCGCCGAGGGGGACGCAGCGCTCGAGCTCGTAGCTGCAGTAGGAGCCGGCGCCGCAGCTGCCCTGCGTACACTTCTCGAACGCGGGGGTGCAGGTGCCGGGGCACGACAGGTCGTAGGTGCATTCGAGGCCGGCGCCGCAGTCGTCGAAGACGAGGCCGTTGCACTCGGCGCCCTCTTCGAGCGAGCCCTTGGCGAGGCGATCGCAGACGTCGAGGCTGGGGCCGAAGCCGAAGCGGAGCGCGCCGACCTCCTCGCAGTCGAGGGATTCCATCGCGTCGACGCAGGCGTCGAGGCGGGCGGTGTCGAGGGTGACGCCGAGGTCGGTGAGCTGCGCCTTGGTGAAGGCGGCGCAGCCGGTCAGCTCGACACACTCGGCGACGGTGTCGGCGTGGTTGAAGACGACGGCGCCGCACGCGATCTGGCGCTCGCAGCCGGCCTTCATCGCTTCGCAGTACGCGCGCTCGACGGGCGGCTCGCGATCGACGGGCTCGAGGTCTTCGGGGGAGTCGGCGCCGCTGCACGCAACGGCGACGAAGAGGGGGATGAGGTAGAGCAGGTGGGTGTTGGGGCGATTCATGATTCACTCCGGCCCCTCGACCTTCGATGTGAAGGACGACGAGGGCGTCTCGATAGGTTTCGTTTCAGTGGATACGAACGTTCTTCAGCGGCGCTCGCCGCCTCGGTTCATGCGCGGTCGATAAGCACCCGGCGTGCCGAAATTCGCGCGTTCGATCCGCCTCGACTTCGCGACCGCGGGGTGTCTTCGTTCTGCGTCGCGCCGTACACGCGGCGCCACAGGGCCCCACGAAAATTCGAGAGCGCTACTCTTCCACGTGCCACAGGCGCTTGTGGGCGGCGGCCGCGGCGCTGCGGACCTCGGTCGACGGCGCGCTCTTCGACGCCTTCGCGAGCGGTTCGATCGCTCGGATGTCACCGAGCCGGCCGAGCGCGTGGGCGGCGGCGACGGCGACCTCGGTGTCGCCCCTCTCGAGCGCGGTGATCAAAGGGAGCGTCGCGCGTTGGTCGCTCTGTTCGCCGAGCGCGCGCGCCGCCTTCACGGCGCGGGGGCCGCCGCGCTTCAGCTCGCGTAGGTAACCCCGGACGGTCGTGGCGCGCCGCGGCGGGGGCGGCGGTTGGGCGGCCGCGATGCCGGGCGTGGGTTTCGGGGCGAACGGGTCGCGGGCGTCGTCGACGTCGACCACCGGGATCTCCACCGCCGGCGCCGCGATGGGCGCCGCGCCAGACTTCTCGAGGGTGCGCGCCGGCTTCGTCGCCGCGGCGATCACGCCCACGGCCACGACCGCGGTCGCGGCCAGCGCGAACCGCTCGAGCCGCGCCCGGTTCGTCACGCGCGGTGTCGCGGGCGCCTCGTCCTTGACCGCGTCGGCGACGAGCGCGGCGAGGTGCCCTTCGTGGTCGCTCTCGAGGGCGGTCAGCGCGTCGACCAGCGCGGCGAACGAGTCGAAGCGATCCTCCGGATCCTTGGCGAGCATCCGCTCCACGATCGCCGCGAGGCCCGGCGGGCAGTCCGGCGCGCGCGAGGCGATCGGCGGGAGCGGCTCGTTGGTGTGCAGGAAGATCGTCGCGACGGCGGTGTCGGCGTCGAACGGCGGCGCCCCGGTGAGGAGGTGATAGAGCGACGCGCCGAGCGCGTACTGATCGGATCGGGCGTCGAGCGCTTTGCCCTGCCCTTGCTCCGGCGACATGTAGTGCGGGGTCCCGAGGGTCGTGCCGTCGGCGGTGTACGAGGACGGCGCGTCGAGGATCTTCGCGAGCCCGAAGTCGGCGATCTTCACGAGGCCGTCGTGGGTCACGAGGAGGTTGTGCGGCTTCACGTCGCGGTGGAGGACGCCCACCGCCTCGGCGGCGGCGAGGCCCTCCGCGACTTGGATGGCGACATCGATCGCGGCGTCCGCGCCGAGGGTGCGATCGGCGTCGAGGATCGTGCTGAGCGGGTGGCCGTCGACGAGCTCCTGCGTGATGAACGCGTCGTCCTCGTGCGTGCCGACACCGTGTACCTGCACGACGTTCGGGTGGATGATCCGCGCCGCCGCCTTCGCCTCGATCGTGAAGCGCCCGCGCGCCTCGGGATCGAGATCGGTCAGCACCTTGATCGCGACGGCGCGCTCGAGCGCTTCGTCCCACGCGCGGTATACGACGCCCGACGCGCCGCGGCCCAGGAGGCCGTCGACGCGATAGCTGCCGATCGAGTGCGGGAGCGGCCGAGCCACTGCGGGCGATGGTACCGAAGGCGGACGGCCCGAGGCCACGGGGCCCGCGAAGTCCCCTCCGATTCGCCGGCGCTCACACGCGGTGCAGGACCACGCCCACGAACCGCGGATCGATCCGATCGACGCCCACCAACGGCCACAACGCATCCGCGAGACGCACCAGGGCGCCCTCCACGGCCTCGGTCACCGTCACCGCCACTTCGCCTTCGAGGGGCTGGAGCGTCGCGCGCGCGCGCTCGAGATCCGCATCGCCGAACCGCGGGCCCCCCTGGACGCCGAGGCGATCCGCGAGGTCCGCGAGCGCTTCTGCGTCGAAGGGCTCGGGGACGAACCCGCCCCCCGCGAGCGCGCGGGCGGCGGCGGTCGCGATGAGCACGTCGATCGTCCGCTCGGCCTCGGGCGGGATCACCGCGCCCTCGAACGTGTGGTCGAGCGCGCCCAGCTCTGCCGCGCCCGCGAACAGCCCCTCGAGGCGGCGGATGCGTTCGTCGACCCACACCACGTCGTCGGGTCCGCCGAACGCGCGTTCGATCCCGAGGTGGCAGACCCGAGGGCGACGCCGCGATAGCGCCTCGAAGAGCGCGCGGTCGTCGTCCTCGAGGCGCTCGATCCCGTACGCGGCGCGCAGCGTCCGCGCCCGCGTCGCGAGGCGGAGCGTGATCGTGTAGCCGATCCGGGCGAGGTCCGCGATCGGGACCCGGACCAACCGATCCGCCGCGACCTCGATCCGCTGCGCCGGATCGACCTCGTGCGCGAGCGCGATCTCCAGCGCGCCGCGCAGCCGCGTGAGCGAGCCCGCGATCTCCTCCAGCTGCCCCGGCTCGATCCCGTCGGCGACGAGCGCGTGGTTCGCGACGGCGACGAGCTCGCCCTCGATCCGCGCCACGATCTTCGTGTCCTGGACCGCGGACAGCGCCGCCGCGATCCAGCCGGGCCCGGGGATCGCCGGTGGCGGCCAGCGCATCCGAGAACAGGCCGTCGTTCAGCGCGGCGGTGTAACGCGCGGGGAGCGTCGCCTCGGGGCGCGGCTCCGGCGGCGGCGCCGGGCGCTCCAGCCCGCTCGGCTCCAGCGGGCCGTAGATCGACAGGGCGCGCTCCAGCGGCGGAAAGCCGAAGTCCTCCAGGCGCGCGTTGCGGAACCGCAGCGCGTCCTCCTCCATCGTCGACGACAGATCCGTGAGGGCGAGGCGCAGCGTCCCCGCGACCTCCTCCCACTCTTCGTGCTTGTAGAGGTCGTCGACGATCTGGAGGATGCCCTTCCGATCCTCTTCGTCGATCCGCTCCTCGTCGACCTCGTCGTCCTCGCGCGCGGCGATGATGAAGCGCCCGTC
>JAUHYN010000801.1 GCA_030426505.1 bacterium
ACGGTCGCGTTCATCACGATGTCGACCGCGGCCTGGAGCGCCTCTTGGACCTTCGTGAACTCCGAGAAATCGGCGCGGATGGTCTCGACCGCGTCCATCGCCTCGTGGCACTGCGCGTGGCCCCCGTCGGGCAAGAGGACTTGCATGTCGTCCGCCACCAACAACACCGCCTTGTCGACGTACTCGATCTCCGGCGGCGGCGGCGGCTTCGACTGGGCCTCCGCGAGCGCGGCCTTCGTGGCGACCCAACGCTTCCGCATCAAGAACGCGAAGGCCGCTCCCGCGAGCGCGAGCACGAAGATCCCAGCGGCCACGAACGGCCACACGCCCGGCGTGGTCCGCACCTCGACCGTCGTCACCCCCGCGACCGGCGGCGGCGGCGGCGGCGGCTCCGGCGCGACGTCCAGGAGGATCCGCTTCTCGCGCTCGAGCTGCGGGCTCTGCGCCCGCACGTAGATCGCCACGCGCCCCTCGACCAGCCCCTCGACCTTGGCCTGGTAGCCACCATCGCGGACACGCTCGAGCTGAATCGTCTGCGCCGTGCCCTTGTCCGGCGCGACGTGCGCCGAGACCGAGAGCCCGTCGTGCAGCTCGAAGCTGTTGTTGAGTTCGCCGTTGCGACGCAGCTCCGCGCGCACCGTGAGCGGTTGTCCCGCGACCGCCACCTCGGGGGCGACCATGGCCACGAACTCCAGCTCGCTCTCCGTGATCATCGCGACGGGCGGCGCCGCGCCGGGCGGCGCATCGACCGCCCACGGACCGGCCTGTGGGTTCGTCAGCGTGACGTGATCGTAGGCGTCACCCGACTCCCACTTCACGCCCTCCTGATTCGAGTCCTTCGTGACGAGGACGTCGTTCGGCGTGCGCAGCGTGTTCTCGTCACCCGGCGTCGGCTTCGACAGCACGAGCGAGGTCTTCTCGATGTTCGGGTCCGTGATGAACGCGCCGTCGCGCATCGGCAACGTCTCGAGGTCGCCCGCCGACGTGAACATCTCCGCGAACGCGCCCGCCAACGACGCCGCGTGCGGCAGGTAGCGGTACTCGCCCCGCGTCGCCCGCGCGAGCCCGCGCATCAGCGCCTGATCGGCCTCCTCGGTGAACGCGATCGTGTACGCGCGCACGCCGCGCTCCAACAGCACCGGCGCGATCTTCCGACGAATGCGCTCGAGCGAGGCACGCACCGCGCCGTCCGCCGAAGGCCCGAGGTCCACCTTCCCGTCCGTCAGCACCACGATCGAGTCCCGCGTCTGGTCCGTGTTGGGGCCGAGCAGATCGAGCGCCGTCATCAACCCGGACTCCACGTCCGTCGTTTGCCCGTCGAACCTCAGCTTGCGCAGGCTCTTCTTCACCGCCGCCTTCGTCGTCGCCGACTTCGCCGGCGACAGCGGGACGAGCACCCGCGGCCGATCCGCGAACGCGACGAGCGCGATGCGATCCGTGTCGCGGCTCAGCTCCGTGAAGAGGCGAGCGGCGTCGAGGCTGAGGCGGTCCGGGTCGTTCTTCTTCATGCTCCCCGACTCGTCGAGGAGGATGATCGTGCGCGTCGGCTTGGGCGCCGCCGCCGCGGCCGACGAGACGGCCAACAGGCCGAGGGCCCACAATGGGAACACGCGCTTCACGGGATCCTGGTTCGGATCGATCCGAGCCAGGGTGGAGGTCGGCGCCTCGTTTCGAGTCAGACGGCGGCGTCGAGCGGCCGCAGATCACGGACGCGCAGCTCGAGCTTCTCGAGACCCGCCCACTCGTTCAGGTCCAGGTGGCAGGCGAGGTCCACCGAGCGCCCCGGCACCATCGCCTCGTGCAGGTCACCCCGCTTGAACGCGATCGCCGAGAGGCCCCCGCCGGCGCCCTCCATGATCCGGAACTTGAGGTGGTCGCCGCCGACCACCCGCGCGTCCCGCACCCGCACCCCGCGCACCCGGAACAGCGGCTCCGGGTTCCCGAGGCCGTACGGCTCGAGCTTCATGAGCTCCTTGTGGAACGGGTAGTCGATGTCCTCCGGCGTGAGGTCGTCGTCGAACACGAGCGTCGACTCCGTCTGCTCGCCGTAGCTCGGGTCCTGCACCACGCGCGCGATCAACGCGTCGCGGAACTCGGGGACGTTCTTGTGCGCCATCCGCAGGCCCGCCGCCGCCCGGTGCCCACCGAACTTCGTGAGGAACGATGAGCAGTCGTTGATGGCGTCGTAGAGGTGGACGCCCTTCGCCGTCCGCGCGCTCCCGCGCCCGCCCTCACCGACCAGGATCGCCGGCCGGTCGTAGCGCTCCACGAGCTTGCTGCACACGATCCCCACGACGCCCGGGTGCCACGACTCGTCCGCGAGCACGATCGCGTGCGGGAGCGTGTCCCAGGTTTCGATGATGTCGACCGCCGCGCGGAAGACGTCGCCCTCGATCTGCTGGCGCGATCCGTTCGCGTGGTCGAGCGACTGCGCGTACTTCCGCGCCTCCGCCATGTCCTCGGTCATCAGCATCTTCACGCCGACCGAAGCGTCGTTCAGACGCCCCGCCGCGTTGATGCGCGGCCCGAGCCGGAACGCGACGTCCGACGACGCGACCTTCACCGGCCGCACCTTCGAGACCTCCATCAACGCCCGGATGCCTGGCCGCGTCGCGCGCTTCAGCTCGATGACGCCGTACCAAGTGAGCACTCGGTTCACGCCGGTGAGCGGCACCATGTCCGCGATCGTCCCGAGCGCGACGAGGTCCATCATGCGCCGCAGGTTCGGTTCGGCGAGGTCGTCCCCGGCGTACGCGCCGCGATCCCGCAACACCTTCCGCACCGCGATGATCAGGTTGAAGCACACGCCGACCGCCGCGAGCACCTTGTCCGGGTACGGGCAGTCGTCCTGGTGCGGGTTGAGCGTCGCATACGCGGGCGGGAGCTCGGGCGGGCACTTGTGGTGGTCGACGACGATCGTCTGGATGCCGTGCGCGTTCGCGCGCTGGATCTCGTCCGACGCCGTGATGCCGCAGTCGAGCGTGATGAGGAGGTCCGTGCCCCACTCGGCGATCGTGTTGACCGCCTCTTCGTTCAGACCGTAGCCCTCGATCAGTCGCTTCGGGATGTACGAGCGGGCCTCGATCCCGTGCAGCTTCAAGAACGACGCGAGCAGCGACGTGGAGGTCACGCCGTCGACGTCGTAGTCGCCGTACAGCGTGATGCGCTCCTTCTTCAGTATGGCGTCCGCGACGCGGTTCGCCGCCTTGTCCACGTCCTTCATCGAGAACGGGTCCGGCAGGTGGCCGAGCTGCGGATCGAGGTAGCGCTGGGCTTCGTCCGGGTCCGTCACGCCGCGGCGCACGAGGAGGCGCGCGGTGCGGATATGAATCCCGAGGATCGGCGCGAGGCGGACCGCGTGGGCCTCGTCGACGAGCGCTTTGATCCAAGTCCGCTCGACCGCACCCGTACCCACGGATCTCGATCCTAGGAGACCGGATCGATCCCGACAAGGACGATGTCCCAAGCGATCGAAACGAAACGATTTTCGGGAGAGGAGAAGCGCGCGTTCGATCCGCGCGCGGGGGAGATCAGACGACGGCCGTCTCGGTCTTGCTGCGCTTGGCCTTCGGCTTCGCCGCCGTCTCCTTCGGTCCGAAGCGGAGCCGCAGGTAACGGAACGCCGGCGACGCGACGTACACCGACGAGTACGTACCGATCACGATGCCGACCGTCATGATGATGCCGAACTCGGCCAGCACGGTGCCGCGACCGAACACGATCAGGCAGATACAAGCAGCGAGGGTCGACAGCGACGTCATCAACGTGCGGCCGAGGGTCTCGTTGATCGCGCGATTGAGGATGTCGTCCAGCGCCGACCCCTGCGCCTTGCCGACCGTCTCGCGGATGCGGTCGAAGACGACGATGGTGTCGTTGATGGAGTAACCGACGAGGGTCAAAAGACCCGCGATGGTCGCCAGCGTGAACTGCTCTCCGATCAGCGCGAGCAGCGCGACCGTGATGATCGCGTCGTGGAACAGACCATGATGAACAGCAGCGCGTAGAGCACCGCGAGGATGCCCTGGTCGCGCAGCTGCTTACCGACGGTGGGCCCGACGAACTCGACGCGCGCGGCGTCGACCTTCTCGTCGAGCGGCTTCATCGCGTTGACGACCGTCGCGTCCACGCCGGTCAACACGATCGACCAACGCATCTGCTCCGGGCGACCGACGCGCTTCACGAGGCGGACCTCGTGACCCGTCGCGGCGACCACGCCCTCGAGCGCCTTGTCCGAGAGGTCCGCGCCCGACGTGGCGCTCTGCGTGAACTCCACCTCGACGACGTCGCCGGCCTCGGGGTTGTAGCGGAGGCGCTTGAAGGCGTCGCCGTACTTGCCCTTGAAGCCGCCGTTCAGCGCGTCGATCTCCTGCTGGCCGAACGACTCCGACCGCTGGATGCGCACCAGGTAGAACGTCTTGTTCGGCTCGGTCGGGACCTCGAACGACTGCACCGCGTTGTCGACGCCCGGGAAGAGCTCGA
>JAUHYN010000802.1 GCA_030426505.1 bacterium
GTCTGAGCGGCGGCGGCGGCGTCGACTTCCTCGGCGTGTGGGGCGGCCCGGGCGGCGAGAGCTGGGGCAACGTCTTCGCGGGCGGCCTGTGGGTCCCGCAGGTGATCAACGCGGGCGTCGGCTACGGCGTGGACGGCGACGAAGCGTACGGCGCCTTCATCCTCAGCACGTTCTGGCCGCCGTTCTCTCCGGCGTCGGCGCGCGTGGACGCGGTCGTGCGTCACCCGTCGTTCGCGATGGGCGCGCAGCGGGGCGCGGAGCTCGTGAAGGCGCTGTCGGAGTCAGCGTTCATTCGCGGCGGTCGAGATCTCCTCACCGCGGCCGGCCAGTGGATCGGCGACGTCACCGAGCCGGTCTTCGATCCCGTCCAGGACGCCGCGCGCGAGATCGGCGTCCGCGTCCGCGGCTACCGCGCGGCCAAGGGGTTGGCGGAGGGCGACGCCGACACGTTCGTCGACCTGCTGCGCGTGCTCTCAGCGCCGAGCGACGAGGCGCGCGAGGCCGCCGCCGACCCGGAGGCGCTCGTCGCGCTCCACCGCGAGGACATCCGCGCCGTGCTCCCGCGCCTCGAAGCGCTGCTCGCCGCGAACCCCGATCACCTGGAGACGTGTTTCCTCGCGTCGTCGGCCTACCACGTCCTCGGCGACGGCGACGCCGCGGTCGACGCCGCCGAGCAGGGCTGGCGCGCCGCGGCCAAGACGCCGGATCCACGCGACGACGAGAACGCGCGCAGCGCCTTCGTGAAGACGGCGATCGCCCACGGCCAGTTCGAGCGCGCGTGGCCGACGCTCGACGACTGGCTCGGCGAGAGCACCGGCCTCGTCCCTCGCCTGTTGTTGGTGGACTGGCTCGCCGCGCAGGGCCGCGATCAGGACGCCAAGCAGATCGCGGAGGGCCTCGCGCACGCGCACCCGAGATCGTTCTCGGCGCAGCGCGCGCTGGCCGAGGTCACGGCGGCGCCGCCGACGGCCGAAGTCGACGACGCTCAGCTCGAGGCCGCGAGCGCGACGGCGTCCGGGCCCGCCGCGTAGCGGAGGCGATCCGTCTCGTCCGTGGCGGCGGCGAACACGACCTCGGCGACATCGGTCGGTCGCGTCACCGCCGTCGAAGCGCCGAGCGCGGAGAACGCGCGCTCGGCGAGCGGCGCGTACGGCTCGGTGATCATCCCTTCGATGCGCGCGCCGCCGTTGCTCGTGAAGCGCGTCGATGGCCCGTAGCCGGGCTCGACGAGCTTGGCGCGCACGCCGAAGCCCTCGAGCTCGAGCGCGAGCGACCCCGTGAAGCCTTCGATCGCGGCCTTGCTCGCCGTGTACACCGCGACGAGCGGCATCGGCGCGAGCGTCGCGGACGACGTGACGTTGACGATCGCGCCGGCGCCGCGCTCACGGAGCTGCGGGAGCACCGCCTGCGTCATCGCCATGACGCCGAAGGTGTTGGTCTCGAAGATCTCTCGGACCATCGGCATCGGCATCGCCTCGAACGCACCGAAGGCCCCGATCCCCGCGTTGTTGACGAGGACGTCGATCGGCCCGCTCGCCTCGACCGCCGCCGCGATGGAGTCGAGATCCGTGACATCGAGGGGGAGGACGCGGAGGTGCTCGGATGGCGGCAATACTTCCGCGCGAGGGGTTCGCATCGTCGCGATGACCCTCCACTCGCGCGCGAGGAAGTGACGCGCAGTCTCGAGCCCGTAGCCCGAAGAACAACCGGTGATCAGTACTGTCTTCATGCACCAAGGGATAGCGCCGCGAGCCGCATCCCATCTATCTTGGGGCGTCCGCGATCCTTCTTCGATCGTCCAAGAGATGAGCGACCCCCTCTCCCAAGTCATCGCACTGCTGGCTCCGCGCACCGTCGTCTCCAAGCCGATCAGCGGCGCGGGGAGCTGGGGCGTGCGCTACACGGCGTTCAATCACCCGAGCTTCTGCACCGTACTCGAAGGGCGCTGTCGACTCGCCGTCGACGATCACCCGCCGATCACGCTCGAAGCGGGCGACTTCCTCCTCTTGACCGCGACGCCGGCGTTCACGATGTCGGGGTTCGAGCCGGCGGACATCGTCGAGATCGATCCCGCGACCACGGTGGCGATGACCACCGAAGTGCGTCACGGCCGCCGCGACGGGCCGCCCGACGTGCGCTTGCTCGGCGGGTACTTCGCGTTCGACTCACCGGACGCCGCGATGTTGGTCGCGCTGTTGCCGTCGATGGTCCACCTCCGCGGAGCCGAGCGCCTCGCCGCCCTCGTCCGGCTCGTCGCCGAAGAAGCGAGCGCGCCGAAGGTGGGGAGCGACTTCGTGCTCACGCGCCTCGTGGACGTGCTGTTGGTCGAGGCCCTCCGCGCGACGTCGGGCGAGGACGCGCCGCCCGGACTGTTGCGCGGGCTCGCGGACGAACGCCTCGCGCCCGCGCTGCGACTGATCCATCAAGCCCGCGCGCGCCCCTGGACTGTCGCGCAGCTCGCGAAGGCGGCCGCGCTCTCACGCACCGCGTTCTTCGAGCGCTTCTCCCGCACGATGGGCGTGCCGCCGATGGAGTACCTCCTCGCGTGGCGCATGACGGTCGCGAAGGAGTTGATCCGACACGGCGAGCTCAACTTGTCGGAGGTCGCCGAGCGCGTCGGGTACAGCTCGGCCAGCGCGTTCAGCTCGGCGTTCAGTCGACACGTGGGAGAGCCGCCGAGCCGCTACGCCGCGCGGACGTAGTCGGTGCTCAGTCGAGCCCGCCGAGGCGCAGCTTCACGACGTTCATCATCGCTTCGCCGATGATGTGCGGCCCCATCTTCGACTTACCGAGCACGCGATCCGGGAACATGATCGGCGCCTCGACGACGTCGTAACCCGCGCGGAGGCAGCGGTACTTCAGCTCGACCTGGAAGCCGTAGCCGGAGGTGCCGACCTTCTCGAGGCCGATGCCGAGGAGCACCTCGCGGCGGAAGCCGTTGAAGCCTCCGGTCAGATCCTTCACGCCGACGCCGAGCACCGTGCGTGCGTAGAGGCTGCCGCCCCACGAGATCAGGCGACGCACCGCGCCCCAGTTCTCGACGCCGCCGCCCGGCACGCGGCGCGAGCCGATCACGACGTCGTGGCGATCGAGCAGCGCGATGAAGTGCGGGAGGTAGTCGGGGTTGTGCGAGAAGTCGGCGTCGAACTCGAAGATGTAGCGGTAGTCGCGCTCGAGCGCCCACGCGAACCCCGCGAGGTAGGCGCGGCCGAGGCCCTCCTTGCCCGCGCGGTGCAGCACGTGGACCGAAGGGAGTCTGTCGGCGAGCGCGTCCGCGAGGCGGCCCGTGCCGTCCGGAGAGTTATCGTCGATGACGAGGACGTGGGCGTCGGGCACGCGATCGAGGACCGCGGGCACGATGCGTTCGATGTTCTCGGCTTCGTTGTAGGTCGGGATGCAGATGACCGCACCCGTACCGGTCGAGGTGTCGCTCATGCCTTAGGACGCGTGCTCCATGTACCACTTCACGACGCGCTCGATGCCCTCGTCGAACATGACCTTGGGGTCGTAGCCGATCAGCGCGCGCGCGCGCTCGATGCTCGCGAGCGAGTGCTTCACGTCGCCGGCCCGCTCCTCCTCGTGGACGGCGGGCTTGCCGCTCCCGACGTGCTTGCGGATGAGGTCGGAGAGCTGGTTGAGCGTGACGCGCTCACCGCACGCGACGTTCATGACCTGGCCTGCGCACTTCGAGTCCGCGGAGCACGCGAGCAAGTTGGCTTGCACGACGTTGTCGATGTGCGTGAAGTCGCGCGAGGTCTCGCCGTCGCCGAAGATGGTCGGCGCTTCGTCCTTCATGCAAGCGGTGATGAACTTCGGGATCACGGCCGAGTAGAAGCTCGTCGGATCCTGGCGCGGCCCGAAGATGTTGAAGTACCGGAGCGCGACGGTCTCGAGCCCGTACGACTCGTGGAAGACCTTGAGGTACAGCTCTGCGGTGTACTTCTGAATGGCGTAGGGGCTCTTCGGCGAGGCCGGCATGTCCTCGACCTTCGGGAGCGTCGGCGTGTCGCCGTACGCCGACGACGACGCCGCGAACACGAACCGCTTCACGCCCGCGTCGCGCGCGGCGACCAGCATGTTGAGCGTGCCGTCGACGTTCGCTTCGTTGGTCTCGATCGGGAGCTCGATGGACTTCGGGACCGACGGGATGGCGGCCTCGTGCAGGACGTAGTCGACGCCGTCCACGGCCCGCTTGCAGTCCTCGGCGCGCACGACCGACCCCTCGACCAGCTCGATGCGGTCCAGGAACGGGGCGAGGTTGTCGCGCTTTCCGGTGGAGAAGTCGTCCAGCGCGCGCACCTTGTCGCCCCGGGCGAGCAGGGCCTCCACGAGGTTCGACCCGATGAACCCGGCCGCGCCGGTCACGAGGTAGTAGGCCATCGCCCGGCCTTGTACTATGCGTCCGGACCTTGGTCGACTATCCAAAGAAGCGCGCCCCATGGTGGAGCACCTCGGGCACCACCCTCGCCTCCG
>JAUHYN010000803.1 GCA_030426505.1 bacterium
GCCGCGCGATCGTCCATCGTCGCGTTCGGGCACGCCTTCGCCGAGCGGCTCCCGCCGGGTCGGAGCGCCGGACACGAAGCGTCCACGTTCATCACGCCCTTCGCGAGGCGGCTGAATGCGGCCGGGCGCTCGCGGACGGAGAGCTGTCGGAGCTTTCGCCAGATGACCTGCTGGCCGGCTTCGAACGTCGCGGGGACGGGCGCGTTCTTCGTGATCCCGAATTGCGTGATCACACGACAGAGATCGGCCACGGCCTGCTCGTCGCTGCGAACCTCTCGCTGGGGTTCGTGCAGCTCCGGCGCGGGTGGGTTCGCCACGACGCCACTCACGAGAACCAAGGCTGCCCAGGCGAGTGACATCCTCCGAGTCTAAGGGCGCGTGGCCTTCACAACAACCGCGGCAACCGGTGCCGCAGCTCGCGCAGCGCGCGGCGCGTGGAGCGCTCCGTGAGCGTCACGCCGTCGAGGCGCACCGCCTCCGCCGCGGCGCGCGCGGCGAGCGCCGGGTGGGACGCCGCGCACCAGCGCGAGAAGAAGGCCAGCTTGCGGGCCGCGTCGTAGCGGACGGCGTCGCGTTCGCTCGCGCTCAGCGGGCGGGCCGCGGCGTACGCGCGGAACAGATCGAGGAGCGTGCCGAGGAGGGTGTCTGCGTCGTGCGGGGGCGAAGCGAACTGGCGCCGGTGCAGGCGGAAGAGATCGGCCGCGGTGTCCAGGTCGATCTCGCGACCGACGAACGCGGATACGCGGCGCTGGATCAGCGGGCGACTGTTGATCGCTTGGTCGTCGTTGTGGCGCACGCCGACGCGTGCGCCGTGGATGCGCAGACCGAGGAGCGGCTCGGGGAGGTTCGCGAGTTCGGTGATCGCGTCGAGGCGCATCCACAGCTCGAAGTCTTCTACGTGCGGCGCGCCGGGATCGTAGCCGCCGAGGCGATCGATCAGCGACCGCCGCATCGTCACCGCCCCGTGCGCGAGCGGCGACTCGAAGAACAACAGCCACCCGATGATCCCCGCGGTGAGCGCGGTCTCCCACGTCTCGTCGAGCGGGTGCCCGGACGCATCGATTCGCTCCACCCAGCTCCCGACCGCGCCGACCGTCGGGTGCGCGCCCAGGAACTCGACCTGCCGCGCGAGGCGCTCGGGCGCGCAGACGTCGTCGGCGTCCATGCGCGCGAGGAGCGCGCCCTTCGCGTGTTCGAGGCCGTGGTTGAGCGCCGCGACCAGGCCGCGGTTTTCCTGCTCGACGATCACGATCCGCCCGTCGGCGTCCGCGAGGCGCGCGGCGATCGCGCCGGTCTCGTCCGTCGAGCCATCGTCGACGAACACCAACTCGAGGTGGTCGTAGGTCTGATCGAGGATGCTCCCGATCGCGGCTTCGACGTACGGCGCCGCGTTGAACGCCGGCATCAACACCGAAACGAGCGGGCCCTGGCGGCTGTCGTTCGGCTGCGTGACCAGCGTCGCGAGCGGGGCGTGGCGCGGCATCGCGCGGATGCGCTCACCGCGGAGCCGCCCGCCCGTGAGGTCCCGCCGATCTTCGGAGACGTCGCGGTGATTGTAGACGTAGGTCGCGCGCTCGACGTGCCGCGCGTGCCCGCCCGACAGCTCGAGCAGCGCGAGGAAGATGACCATGTCGTCGGCGCTCTCCCACCACGCGCCGGTCGCGGGATCGATCAGCTCCTCGTCGGCGACGTGTGAGAACAGCTCCGCCCGGAACGTCCGCAGCGCGCCGGCGTACCAGTCCTGCTCGCGGTAGCTGCCGTCGCGGACCGTGGCCTCCGGGTACGGGCGGTTCAGGTGCCGCATCCGACCGTCCGAGAACGCGCAAGAGTTGTACGTCATCCACACCGACGGGTCCGCGTAGATCGTGTCGAGGTGCGCGAGGACGCCGTCGTCCGGGAACCAGTCGTCGCCGTTCAGCTCCACCACGATCGAGCCCGGCGGCGCCTCGCGGAACGTCTTCAGTGTATTGAGTGTACCGCCGCGCCGCGCGGTGGTCTCGACGTACGTCACGCGGTGATCCGGGTGCGTCCCCAACCAACCCCGCACGCGCGCGCGCGTGTCGTCGGTCGACGCGTCGTCGAGGTACACGTGCTGAACGCGATCGCGCGGGTGCCGCTGCGCGTGAACGGAGTCGAGGCACCGCACCGCCGCCGCCCCCGCGTTGCGCGCGCAAGACACCACGTAGAACGCCTGCGGGTGACTCGGCGTGACCGACACGTGATCCGCGGCCTCGATCGCGCGCCGCACCCGGTGCGCCGCGGCGACCACCGGCGCCCGCTCCGCGAGGAAGCGCGCGGCGGTGACCTCCGTGATGCGCCCGCCCTTGTAGAGCAGCACCCGGCGCGCGTCCGCGAGGAGCGCGAGCACCGTGAGCTTGCGCGCGTCGTGCGCCATCAACACGACGTCGTGCGTGAGCCCCCGCGCCGCGCGCACGGCGTCGAGGCGCCCCGACAGGGTCACGACGGGCGCGTCCGGGAAGTGCGATCTCAGGTGCGCGAGCTCGCCCGCGTCCACGCCGCCGTCGAGGCGGAGGATCGCGACGTCGGTCGAGTCCACGAGGTCTCGACCGAGGATGGGACGCGCCGGGGGCAAGGCGGCGCGAGGCTAGCAGGTACCGGCGAGCAAGTCCTCGCGCGTGTCCTCAGCGAATCCCGGGTTCGACGTCGCTCCGGGCGATCCGACTGTGCGCTGGGAGCTGTCGGCTGGCGGCTCTCAAGGGAGCTGCAGCGCGTCGTAGTCCACGTCGATCGCGCGCGTGCCCGTGAATCCGCCGCACCCGTCGCACCCGAACTGCACGCTGCGCACGGCGCCCCTCGTGCCGGCGAGGAGGTACGCGATCTCCGAGAGCGACAGGCCCGCGACGGAGACGCCGTCGATCGCGACGATGCGGTCGCCGACCTGGACGCCCTGCGCTTCGGCGTCGGTGCCTGCGATGACCTCGCCGACCGGGACGTTCGTCGCCTCCGGTTGCGCGACGAGGATGCCGATGCGCGTGGCTTCGTCGCGGACGTGGTCGCGGTTCGGGTAGCGGTCGAGGCGGAGCTGTTCGGCGTCGTAGTCGACGGTGACGAAGAACTCGCGGAGCGCCGTGCCGCCGAGCGCGCCGTCCACGGCCATCCCGGTCTCCTCCGCGATGCCGTCGAGGAGGCGCTCGAAGCCGTCGCTGCGCGCGGCGATCACGTCGGGGACGTCGGCGCCGCCGACCGACATCGAGCGCAACCGGAACAGCACCGACTGGTCCATCCCGAACATGCCCATCGCCGTCGCCTCCAGTGTGGGGCGCCCGTCCGCGAGGAGCTCTTCCACCAACGACGCGCGCAGCACGGTGACGCTCGCGCCCGAGTCGACGAGCAGGCTCAACGGGCGACCTTCGACCATCGCCGACACCATCACGCGCGAGGTCGGCACCTCGAAGACCTCCTCGGTGGTGGGGTCGCGCGTGAGGCCGCCGCCCTCGAGCGCGACGTCGATGACGTGGGTCTCGCTCGCGTCGTCGATCCGCCCGACGCCGTCGAGCGTGACCGTCTCCGCGCGGTAGTCGAAGCTGACGTCGAACGTGCAGAACGCGGTGCAGCCGATGACCCCGCCCGCGACGTAGTCGCCCATGTCCGACGCGAGCAGCGAGTCGGCCACGAACGCGAACTCCTGGTACTCGAGCCCGAGCATCTCGAACGAGGCGGCGGTCTGGTAGCCGCGCTCGAGCTCCGCGAGCGTCGGGTCCATCACGACGGTCGGCGCGCCGGTGTCGACGAGCAGGTGCGGCGTGTCGCGCCCGTCGATGCGGGTCGGCATGAAGAAGAGGTTGCTGTCGAGCCGCGCGGCCTGCGGTTCGCCCGGCGTCCCGAGGAACATGGGCCCGCTCTCGCCCGGACACGCCGTGAGGAAGAGGAGACACGACAGGAGGGAGAGCCGCGACATGGACACGTCCGACTATACCGCCTGGGGGCGGGTTCGGCCGGCCAACTTCGTCACGCTTGTGTCCCTTCGATCCTTCGCGCTAAGCCGCGCGACATCGAAGTCCGACGTCACACGGTCCACAACGGGGACGGCTGGCTGCTCGACGTGCGCCAATACCTCGGTGAGACGCCGAGCGTTCGGCGCCCGCTGTTGCTCGTCCCCGGCTACTGCATGAACACGACGCCGCTCGTGTTCCATCCCAACGGACCCTCGCTCGTCGAAGATCTCGTAGCGCGCGGCTTCGAGGTCTGGACCGCGAACCTGCGCGGGCAGGGCGACTCGCGATCGATCGGGGGGCACCGCAACGTAGGCTTCGACCGGCTCGCGCTCGTGGATCTCCCGGCCGCGATCCACGCCGTCCTCGAACGCACCACCACGGGCCGCGATCGCCTCGACACGATCGGGTGCAGCCTCGGCGGGACGTTCCTCTACACGTACCTCGCGCATCACCCGGATGCGCCGCTCGGCGCGCTCGTCGGGATCGGCGCGCCGCTCGTGTGGGCGCGCCCGCAC
>JAUHYN010000804.1 GCA_030426505.1 bacterium
CTCGCGGCGCGGCAGAAAGAGCTCGGGATGCCGGAGGACCGGCCGCGGCTCAACCTGATGTTCGCGGGCAACCCGGGCACGGGCAAGACGACGGTCGCGGAGCTCCTCGCGGAGGCGCTCTATGACATCGGCTACCTGCAGAACAAACGCGTCGCCAAGGTGCGCGTGCAGGATCTGACGAACGGGGACCCGAAGCAGAACGTCAAGAAGCTCTTCGAGGAGAACAAGGGCGCGGTGATCTTCGTCGACGAGATCCACCAGCTGCTCGACTCCGACGAGGGACGTCAGGCCTTCCGGGCGATGATCCCGTACCTCGGCCACAAGGACTACCTGGACACGGTGTTCATCGGCGCCGGGTACCCCGACGAGACGCGTGATCTCCTGCGGGACGTCGACGCCGGCGCGGAGCGCCGCTTCTCGACGGTTCCTTTCGAGGACTACACGAAGGACGAGCTGGGTTCGATCCTCGACGTGATCGCCGGGCGTCGGCACAAAGTGCTGGACGCCGAAGCGCGCGGCGCGGCGCTCGATCGGCTCGATCGCATGCGCCGGAAGATGAAGCACTTCGGCAACGGCGGCAGCGTCGACTCCGTGATCGACGCCGCGCTCAAGAAGCAGCGGACGCGCCTCGCGGCGGCCGGGGATCCGTCGCAGCTGGAGAAGGCCGACCTGCAGACGTTGATCGTCGATGACTTCGCGGAAGACGCGCCCATCGACCGGGACGCCATCTGGGCGGAGATCGACGGCCTCAACGGCTTGGAAGGGGTCAAGGATCAGCTCCGGGAGATCGCGGCGCTCGCCGAGCTCGCGGAGGGCCAGGGGCGGAGCCCCCTCGAGTTCTTCTCACCGTACTTCGTGTTCCGGGGTCCGCCGGGCGCCGGGCGCGAGCAGGTGGCGCGGCTCATGGGCCGAATGCTGCACGCGTACGACATCATCCCGACGCACGACATGGTCGACACGCAGGGCGCGAAGCTGCAGGGGCGCTTCGTGGGCCAGACCGCGGGCGACGTCGAGAAGGTGTTCGAGAGCGCGTGGGGCGGCGTGCTGTTCGTCGACCGGATCGGCGGCCTGGCGAAGGCGGGTGGCGCGTTCAAGGAAGACGCCGTCAAGGAGATGGTGCGGCAGATGAAGGCCAACCGCGGCCGCTTCGCGATGGTCGTCTCCGACGACGACGACGGGGTCGACGCGTTCCTCGATCTCGATGGCGAGCTCTCCGCCCTCCTCGACACGACGATCGCATTCGACAGCGTCTCCGCCGCCGACGCACTCCTCGAGCTCCGCAGTCGGCTGGAGAAGTACGACCTGTCGGCCGTCGAGTCGGAGCTGTCGGCGGGCATGAGCGCGCTGGCCGAGGCGCCGCGTTGGGCGGGCTTCGAGGACGCGCGCTCGATGGCGAACCGGGTCGTCAAGGCGCACGCGACGGCGTACGTGGCGCGCCGGAAGAAGGGCGAGGCGGCGGACGCGAACACGCTGCTCCCGGAGGCGGTCGAGCGCGCCTTCGCCCAGGCGATCCAGGAGAAGCAACGCCGAGGTGAGCAGAAGGCCGCCGAGGACGACGGTCTGGCGTACGGCGTCGCCGTCCAGGCGCAGGTCAAGGCGGTCGACAAGAGCGCCAAGCAGCCCCAGCTCACGCCGGGCGACCACCGGATCATGGCCGCGGTGGCCAAGGCCGACCAGGCGCTCGCCGCGCTGTTCGACGCCGACCCGAAGGAGCAGTCGCGTCAGGAAGCCGACCCCAACAGCGAGTACCACCGCCTCATCGCGGAAGAGCTCGGGATGGACGCCGAGGCCGCGATGCAGGAGGTCGAGGCCACGAAGGTCAAGATCCGCGAGCTCGTCACCATCGAGAGCGTGGTGAAGAAGTTCGAGTACCACTGCCCGTACTGCGGCGGCGTCGACAGCCCGAGCTGCGGCTACATCAACTATCCGCTCGAGTGGAAGATCGAGCACAGCCTCAAGAAGCCCTGGACCGAGACGAAGTCCGAGACGAAGGTCATCGAACGCGAGGTCTGACCTCGCTCGGACACGCGCGTTCGACGACGAGGCGCGCGCGGCTCAGGCGTTCGCGGCGCGCTTCATCGGCGTGTGCTCCACGCCGGGGCGCGTCGCGCCGTAGACACCGAGGAGCAACGCGGCGCGAATGTTCGGGACGTCCGCGAGGACCTCGGACGGCGCCATCGCGGCCTCCGACGCGAGGTTCCGCGAAATCTCGAGGACGGCCTTGCAGTCGTCGTGCGTCGGTCCGTGTCCGTCGAGGCGCGCGCGGGCGCGCTCGATGCGGATGCGCGCGTTGACGGCGTCGCTCGCGAAGCGCGGCTCGCCCCCGCGGAGCGCGAGGCGCTCGACGCGCGTGAGCGACTTCTCGACGCGCGCCAACCAGCGCGGGAGCCGAGGCCCTTCGCCGTCGCGCGAGTCGGCGGACTTCTCGAGCATGTCGCGGAAGCCCTCTTCCGGCCGACGCGACGCGGCCATCGCGGTGTTGAGATCGATCGTGAACGTGCCGGCGAGGTCGGTGGTCATGGAGACCGGCTCCGGAATGACCGGGAGGTTCGCCGCCTCGGCTTCGATGATGCCTTCGAGGCCGGCACGCGAGCGCGCGTCGACGTCGCAGAAGGACACGCCGACGACGTGCTCGCCCTCTTCCCGGCCGCGGCGCACGACGACGCCGTCGACCACGACCTGCGGCTCTGCCATGACGAACGCGACGCGGATACGCTCGCCGATGACCGCGCTCTCCATCCCGCCGACGGCGACGCCGCTGACGCTCAGATCGCGCGTCTCGAGCAGGTGGGTCTCACCCCGCCAGCTCACCTCGACGACGTCTCGAAAGGGAACACGCTTGTGCGAAGCGAACGCGAGACCGGTCAGATTCGAGACGGCCTCCAGGATGCGCGCGCGGTTCGACGCCTGGACGAGGCCCGTGGCTCCGCCCTCGAAGTACGTGCTGCGACGGTCCCACCCGTCCGGGTCGAGCAGCACCACGCACGCCGGCGGGTGGCGCAGCGCCTTGGCGGCCGCCAACACCTCCGTCGCGATCTCCTCGCGTGTGAGCACGACGTCGGGCGTCGCGGCCTTCATCCAGGCCTTCGCCTCGGACGCGGTCAGCGCCCACCCCAGATCGAGATCACGTCGCGTCAGCAGCTCCCGACCGGCGGCGCCGGCGTCACAGGCCACGAGGATACGTCTCTTCGTCATCGACGATTCCAGATCGGTCGGCGCGCCGCGAGCTTGAACGCTTCGGCATCATCTCGTACATCGCGGGCGTGTCGGACTACGTCGGACGTCTCGCCCCGAGCCCGACGGGATTCGTCCACCTCGGCATCGCGCGGACGAGCCTCGTCGCTTGGCTCGACGCGCGCCGTCACGGCGGCCGCCTCCTCATGCGCATCGAGGACATCGACGGCCCGCGCACCGTCGAGGGCGCCGCCGACGAGATCCTCCGTGACCTCGAGTGGCTCGGCCTCGACTGGGACGGCGCGCCGACCTACCAGAGCGAGCGCTCGGACCGCTACCGCGACGCGCTCGCTCGCCTCGGAGCGATGGGCCGCACGTTCCCCTGCACGTGCAGCCGCCGAGAGATCCGCGAGGCCTCCTCTGCCCCGCACGGGCCGACCGAATCGACCGGCGCGGTCTACCCCGGCACCTGCCGCGACGGGGCGCGGCGCCGCCCGGATCGCACGCCCGCGATCCGCTTCCGCACCGAGCCCGGCGATCGCGTCGAACACGTCGACGCCGTACTCGGCGCGATCGATCAGGACGTCCACACCGAGGTCGGCGACTTCGTGCTCCTCCGCGCCGACGGCCTGTGGGCCTACCAACTCGCGGTGTCGGTCGACGATCTCGAACAGGGCGTCACGTGCGTGGTGCGCGGCGCCGATCTCTTCGACTCCACGCCGCGCCAGAAGTTGATCCGCGCGCTCCTCGATCCGAACGCGCCGGACCTCGACTCGGTCCACGTCCCGCTCGTGGTCGACGCCGCGGGCCAGCGCCTCGCCAAGCGCCACCGCGCGCAACCGATCCGCACGCTCGGCCGCTCGCCAGAGGCGATCGTGGGGTGGCTCGCGCGCTCGCTCGGGCTCACGACGGAGGCGGAGATCCGCCCGGCCGAGCTCGTCAGCGCTTTTGATCGGGCGCGCCTGCCGTCGAGCCCGACCGCGCTCGCGGACGATGCTTGAGCACGTACTGCTCCACGTACTCGTCGAACAGCTGGCGGATCCGCTTGTAGACCGGGCCGGGGCGCCCCGTCCCGATCACCCGATCGTCCACCTTCACGACCGGGACGATCTCGCGGATCGACGAGGTGATGAAGACCTCGTCGGCGTGCTCGAGCGCGGCCTCGGTGAGCGGGAGCTCCAAGACGCGCAGCCCGGCGCGGCGCGCGACCTCGAACACCACCCCGCGGGTGACGCCCTCCAGGATGCCGGCGTCCAGCGGCGGGGTGAGGACGGCGCGC
>JAUHYN010000805.1 GCA_030426505.1 bacterium
GAGGCGATCGAGCGGTCCGGCGAGCGGGGGTGGGGGGTCGAGCTCGCCAGGCAGCACTTCGACAGCGTCGCCGAGCCCACGTTCGCCCGATTTGCCGCGGCCTACCGAGACGCAGCGGATCTGATCGTGATCAACGGGCCCGAACGCTGAACACCAGCACCGAACGACGTCCACGGATCTACGGTTGACCGTGTCCTCCGATTCCAGCCCATCCCGGCGCAGGCGTTCACGATCGTTCGGCTCTAAGCAGAACCGCGGCGGTGACGGCCGATCGCAGAAGCTCGAAGGCACCTTCGGGCCGGATCGGGCGAAGCTGCGTCGGCTGCTGCGGAAGCGCGCCCCTGATGTCGCGGACCTGATCGCCGCCTCAAAGGCGCGCGTCGCCGAGCGACTCGCGAGCACGCCCAAGGTCAGCTACCCAGAAGAACTGCCCTTCTCCGAGCGCGTCGGCGACATCCGCGAGCTCGGCCGGCACCTGGGCAGGCCGCCAACGATCCGCGAGGCACTGGAGTACCTCGACACAACCCTGGACGAACTGCTCAAGCGGGGGCTGTGGTCGCGGCTGCTCGCCGACGCGGGCCTTGCAGAGGGCTTCGCCGCGCCGGACGCGGCGGGATCCAAGCCGGACGACGGTAAGCTCACGATCGCGAAGCTGGTCGACCGGCTCGGTCGCAAGGGCATCGGCGTCACCGCGTCGGAGGGCACTTACCTCGTCGACGACGGCGCCGGGGGCTCGCTCGCGTTCGACGACGCCGCGCGCGTGCGGCGCGTCGCGAACCCGACCGCTGAGGGGTACGTGGTGCAGGCGCGCTCGAAGGCGCTCACGAGTGTGGGCTGGATCGGCCGCAGCGACGGCGACGCGTGGGTGGTGCGCGGCCTCTCCGTCAACGACTGCCCCGCGCGGATCCAGATCGAGGCGCGCCAGATCGCGCTGCAGTACGGCGGGCAGGAGGTCCGGTTGCCGCTCGGCGGCGGCCTCCTCACCGACGTCGAGCTCGCCGTACCCGAGCGGGCGACCCGTCTCGAAGTGGATCCGCTCGGGCTCTCGTTCGGGGAGCGCGACGCGGCGTCGGGCGCGACGCACTGCCGTACGGGCTGGTGGGGCCGGCGCGTGGTGCTCCGGCGGCTCCCGGTCGGGCGGTATACGCTCAGGTGGATCGGTGAGGGCGTGGCGCAGACGGCGACGCTCGACGTGACCAACGAGGGTCTCACCGGCGGGAAGCTCGTTCGACGCACCGGGCGCCCCGCGCCGTGAATGTGTCCTGGATCGTTGTGGTCTCGGCGACGCGGGGCGTACCTTGACCGTCGTCGCATGTCGCTCACGCGGATCTTCAGACGGCGGGCGGACCTGCTCGGCACCGGCCTGAATCAAGAGACGGCCGTCGTCGAGAACCCGTTGCTCGCCGCGAAGGCGGCGCCGCCGAAGATCGACGCAAAGCGGTTGTTCGTCGAGCGGTACGGGATCATCCAGCGCGCGCTCGAGGCGCACCGCGAGCTCGGCGTTTTGATCTTCGCGTTCGACGAAGGCGAGTCCGCGGTCGGTCACGTCTGGTTGCGCGCGTCGCTCGACAAGACCCGAGCGGCGGTCGTCGGGCGCCACAGCATGTGCGGCCTCGTGATGCCGCGCGACCGCACGGAGATCTCGCTGCGCCACGTCGTGTTCCTGGTGCGCGCGACCTCGCACTCCGAGGTTCGGATCCGCGCGATCGATCTGCACACCAAGACCGCGTTCGGCGACGAGGACGGCCGCGTGCTCCAGGCCGTCATGACCGAAGGCCCGATGTTCCTCTCCGTCGGCGGCGTCTCGCTCGTGGTCGTGCCGACCGAAGGCGAGCTCCCGATCCCCGCTTCCGGCGAAGAGGCCTACGCGTGCCTCCCCGAGCGCGTGTTCTTCGACGAGCGCTACGGGACCTCCGGCCACGTCGAGCGCCGCGCGGACGCGCCGCTTCAAGGCGTGGGTGACGGCGCGACGATCATTCGCTCCAAGCAAGGTCCGCTCGCCGCCGCTGGTGACCTCTGCAAGGAGGACGAAGCGCCGCGCGCCTCCATCACGGTGCGCGCCGACGCCGGCCCGGTGCGTCGCGCCGTCGGCGACACCGCGCTGGAGTGCGGCGTCTTGTTCGGCCGCTACCAGCGCTGCGACGTCGGAACCACGCTCGACGAAGACAGCCGACTCTCCCGCGTCCACCTCATGGTGATCCGCGACGGCGACGACGTCGTCGCCGTCGACACCAGCAGCACCAACGGCACCTACCTCGAAGGGCGATCGCTCGCGGTCGTCCCGCTGCAGGACGGCTACGTACTGGACCTCGCCGGCGAGCTCGAGGTCGCCTGGCACGCCGCATGAGCGGGAGGATTCGGCACCGCCTCGAACCGCCGCGCTGGCCGACCGCCGAAGAAGCGGCGGACTCGCGCCTGTTCTCGCCGGTCGAGATCGGTCCGATTCATCTCACCTCGCGCACCTGGGTCCCGGCGATGGTGCCGTGGCGCGCCGAGGAGTCCGGCGAGGTCACCGACGCATTGCTCGAGTGGTACGGCCGGTTCGCCGAGGGGCGGCCCGGCGCGATCGTCGTCGAGGCCACCGGCATCCGCGACATCCCGAGCGGGCCGCTGCTGAGGATCGGCGACGATCGCTTCGTCGAAGGGCTCGCGCGCTTGGTCGACACGGTCCGCGAGCGGAGCGGGGGACGCACGCGGCTCTTCATCCAGCTGATCGACTTCCTCACCGTGAAGCGGAGGCCGCCGCCCGAGAAGTTCCTTTCGCGCTTCCTCCGGATCACTCCGCGTCACCGCGAGCGGTTGTCCACGCGCGACGCGCGCGACTTCAGCGCGGCGAGCGAAGACGAGGTGCGCGCGCGCCTCGTGGCCGGCGACGACGACGACTGGCGCGCCGTGCTCTCGCCGCGCGAGTACGAAGATCTCACGTACGGCTACCGCGAGCGCGTGACGGACTTGCACCTGCCACACGTCCGTGCGCTCCCCGAGACTTTGCCGCCGCTGTTCGCCGCCGCGGCCGCGCGCGCCGAGCGGGCGGGGTTCGACGGCGTGGAGCTTCACTTCGCCCACGCGTACACGATGTCGTCGTTCCTCTCGCGCACGAACGATCGCGACGACGGCTACGGTGGATCGAGGGGAGCGCGCGTGCGCCTCCCATTGGAGGTCTACGCCGCGGCGCGCGCGGCGCTGAGCGACGGCGTCGCCCTGGGGTGCCGCTTCCTGAGCGACGAGGTCATCGCGGGCGGGAGCCGCGTGGAGGACGCCGCCTACTACGCCACGCGCTTCGCCGAGGCCGGCATGGACTTCCTGTCGCTGTCGAAGGGCGGCAAGTTCGACGACGCGAAGATCCCGCGCGTCGGCCACGCCGTCTACCCGTACACCGGGCCCAGCGGGCACGAGTGCATGCCAACGATCTATTCAGACGAACGCGGACCGCTCGGGCGGCACCTCCCGCTCACGAAACACATCCGCGACGCCGTACGCGCGGCGGGGTTCGCGACGCCGGTGGTCGCGGCGGGCGCGCTCAACACGTTCGATCTCGCCGAAGGCGCGATCGCGGACGGCGCATGCGACGTCGTCGCGGCCGCGCGCCAGTCGCTCGCCGACCCGGATTGGTGGGAGAAGATGCGGCAGGGGCGCGGCGAAGAGGTCCGGTGCTGCGCGCTCACGAACTACTGCGAGGGCCTCGACCAGCAGCACAAGCAGGTGACGTGTCGGCTGTGGGATCGCGACTTCTCGGCCGGCGACGAGCCGATGCGTTCGTGGGACGGCAAGCGGCGCCTCGTGGCGCCACCCTGGCGATAGAGTCCTGGGCGCCCTAAGCTCGCGCGCCCATGGTCTACGATCTGATCGTCATCGGCGGCGGCCCCACGGGCGAGAAGGCGGCGGTGGCTGCGGCGTTCTTCGACAAGAAGGTGGCGCTCGTCGAGCGCGCGTCGGTGGGACCGGGCGGCGCGATGGTCCACACCGGGACGCTCCCCTCGAAGACGCTCCGTGAGACGGCGCTCTACCTCACCGGGTCGCGGAGCCGCGAGCTGTACGACGAGTTCTTTCAGGGCATCCCGGAGGAGCGCCTCAACGCGAAGGCGTTGATGTGTCGGCTCCCGACCGTGACGGCGCTCCAGGCGGATCAGATCGAACAGAACCTCGAGCGGCACGGGGTCGAGCTCGTGACGGGCGAGGGCGTCTTCGTGGACGCGACGCACGTGCGGGTCGGCGACAGGACGCTCGAAGGGAAGAACGTCCTCATCGCGACGGGCTCCTCACCGCGGCGCCCCGCCGGGTTCGACTTCGCGGACGAGGCGGTCCACGACAGCGACAGCATCTTGGAGCTCGATCGGCTCCCGTCCACGCTCGCGATCATCGGCGCCGGCGTGATCGGCTCGGAGTACGCGTGTGTCTTCAGCGCGTTCGGCTGCAAGATCGAGGTCATCGAGAAGCGCCCGCG
>JAUHYN010000806.1 GCA_030426505.1 bacterium
GTCACCATCAGCGAGCCGTAGGCGATCGACGCGGCGACGGCCGCGGTGATCGTGGCCTTCGCGGTGAAGTCGACCGCGGTGTGGATCGAGCGATCGACCGCGACGCCGCGCCTGCGCTCCTCGATGTAGCGCGCGAGGAGGATCAGCCCGAAGTTGATGCCGTTGCCGGGGACGATCGGGCCGAGGAACGCGGTGGACGCGTTGAGGTAGCCGACGAGGAAGTGGCTGAGCCCGAACGTCCACACGCAGCCCACGTAGAGCGGGATCGCGATCAGGAGCATCGAGCGGAAGCGCCGGTAGTAGCCGACCACCACCAACGCGAGGAGGACCGCCACGACGACCGACGCGAGCACGAGGTCCTCCACGAGCGAGGTCGTCTCCTCGATGAGGTTCTTCACGTCGCCGCCGAGGCCGACGACGAGGTCGGGGTGATACGACGCGGGCCCCAGCTCCTCGACCGTCCGCTCGACGAGCGCGACGAGCGCTTGGTTCCGGTCGAGCCCGAACGCCATACCGCGTTGGCGCAGGATCACGGCGAGCTCCGTCTTGTCCTTCGACTCGAAGTAGTCGTCCGGGAAGCGCTTCGCGAGGCTCAGCTCGCCCTCGTACTTGGCTTCGATGTCCGAGAAGTCGAGCGCGATCGCGGTCGAGGTGTCGGACGCGAGATCCACGAGCAGCGGGTTCGCGGCGACCTTCGCGTCGTGGATGGCGTCCTCGATGCGCTCCTCGATCGCCTCGAGATCTTCGACGTCGACGTAGAGGTGACGGCGCGCCTCGAAGAATTTCTTCTCCTCGCCGAGCTTGTTGCGGATGGATCGGATCTGCGGCGCGTCCTCCAGCTTCGCGACGAGGTCGTCGGAGAAGCGTCGGTTCGCTTCCGGGTCTGGCGAGGTCACGATGATCGACAGCTGCGAGAAGCCACCGAAGCGGCGCTCGAGCTCGCGCAGCGTGAGGACACTCGGCGCGCTCTTGGGGAGTAGCTCCTTGAGGTCGGCGCGGACGTCCGCGAACAGGAGCGTGGACCAGTAGAGCATCGGGAGCGACGTGACCAACGCGACCGCGAGCGCGATTCGGTGGCGCGCGATCAGGAACGTGGTCAGGGCCCGCAGCACGGTCCCCTCGATAGGGGGCCTGGCGACGCATATCAAGCGTCGCCTGGTTTTACGGATCGCCCGAATTGTGGTGATGTACCGCGCGCATGACGACGGCGGACGCGGCGCTCTTGGCTCTGGTGGACGCGGCCCGCGAGGTCCGTCCCCGCGCGTACGCCCCGTACTCCGGCTACCGGGTCGGGGCGGCGATCCGCGCGAAGGACGGCCGGGTGTTCGCCGGCGTCAACGTCGAGAACAGCGCCTTCCCGACCGGCGTGTGCGCCGAGGTCAACGCCCTCACCACCGCCGTGGCGGCCGGCGCGCGCAGCTTCGACGCGATCGCGGTCGTGACCGAGCCCAAGAAGCCGGGGGCGCGCCCCGGGGCCCCCTGCGGGAACTGCCGCCAGGCGCTCTCGGAGCTGTCGCCCGATCTGGTGGTCATCCTCGCGACCCCGGACGCCGTCCCGGTCGTCACCACCATCGCCGCGCTCCTCCCGGATGCGTTCACCCCGGAGGACCTCTAGGTATGGCCCGCGCGATCCGCACGCTGCTGAAGGGCGGCACGCTCGTCACGATGAATGGCGACCGCCACGTCGGCGTCGGCGACCTCCTGATGGAGGGGGATCGGATCGTCTCGGTGGGTGCGCCGACCCGCAAGAAGGTCGACCACACGATCGACTGCTCGGGCCGCCTCGTGATCCCGGGCCTCATCCAGCCGCACACCCACCTCTGCCAGACGCTGTTCCGAGGCTTCGCGGACGACCTCGTGCTCCTCGACTGGCTCGGCCAGCGCATCTGGCCGTTCGAGGGCGGGCACTCGCACGCGTCGCTGTACACGTCCGCGCTCCTCGGCGCGGCGGAGCTGTTGCGCTCGGGCACCACGGCGATCCTCGACATGGCCACGGTGCGCCACACCGACGCCGTCTTCGAGGCGGTCAAGAAGCTCGGGCTGCGCGCGACGATCGGCAAGGCGATGATGGACCAGGGGCACGGGCTCCCGGCCGGCCTGCGCGAGACGACCGACGCGTCGATCGAGGAGAGCCTGCGCCTCGCCGACAAGTGGCACGGCACCGAGAACGGGCGGCTGCGCTACGCGTTCATGCCGCGCTTCGTGTTGTCCTGCACGGAGCAGCTGCTCGTGCGCAGCGTCGAGGAGGCGCGCAAGCGGGGCCTCATCCTCCACACCCACGCGTCCGAGAACAGCGAGGAGATCATGCAGGTCCGGGATCGCTGCGGCGCGGACAACGTCGCGTACCTGCACGGCCTCGGGATGTCCGGCGAGGACACCGTGTTCGCGCACTGCGTCTGGGTGACCGCCGCCGAGCAGCGCATCCTCGCGGATACGAAGACGAGCGTCGCGCACTGCCCATCGTCGAACCTCAAGCTCGCGAGCGGCTTCGCGCGCGTCCCCGACCTGTTGGAGATGGGCATCAACGTGGGCCTCGCGGCGGACGGCGCGCCCTGCAACAACAACCTCGACGCGTTCACCGAGATGCGCCTCGCCGCGCTGATCCACAAACCGCGCTTCGGGCCCACCGCGATGCCGGCGAAGACCGTCTTCGAGATGGCGACCCTCAACGGCGCCCGCGCGCTCGGCCTCTCGGACGAGATCGGCGCGCTCGAGGAGGGCAAACGTGCCGACGTCGTCGTCGTGGATCACCGCCAGCTCCACGCGGCGCCGCACGCGGAGCCCTATTCGGTGCTCGTCTACAGCGCCCGGGCCTCGGACGTAGAGCACGTCTGGGTCGACGGCGTGCAGCGCGTCCGTAAGGGGAAGGTCCTCGGCGTCAACGTGAAGCGGCTGGTGAATCAGGCGAACGCCCACGCCCAGGCCATCGTGGCGCCCCTGTTATGACGCGCAGCGCGAGCGGGTCATCCCCATCCTCCCGATATCCCGAGCAACTTCGCGCTGATCGCCTCCGATAAGGTCTGTAGACAGGTGCAGGGCGCGAACAGAATTCACGGCACCCCAAAGGTGGCGCCGGCCACCGCCGTGGACGACGCGTCGCCGACCACCTCGGCGTCCGAAGCGCTGAACCTCCCCGAGGCCCCGTCTCCGTCCACGCCGCGCCGCTCGCGGTTCGCCCTCGGCGCCGGAGGCGCTGGCCTGGTCGGCCGCATCGCGCGCAAGAGCGTCATGGCGGTGATGGTCGGCTCGCTGCTGACGATGCCGGGCTCGGCGCCGCCGCCGGGGCCGCCGGTCGAGCAGGTCGTCGTCGCGCAGGCGCCCGAGGGCGACGAGGTCGCGAAGTTCTCGGAGGCCCTCGGCGAGATCGCGCAGGCGTTCGCGCCCGGGCTGACCCGCGAACAGGCGCTGAACCAACTGAGGTACGCGACGGTCTCGATCGCGCTCGACCAAGGCCTCACCCCCGGGCCGGACGGCACCGGGCTCGACGCGCCGCCGGGCACCCGCCTCGAGGTCACGCTCACGCGCGGCGGCTTCACGATCCGCGCGACGCCCGGCGTGCAGTGGCGCGCCGACTGGGCGCCGGACCCGAGCGTCTCCTCCATTCGCTACGACTTCCGCTCCGGTTCGTTCTCGTCGGACGCGGAGGGCATCGGGCCCGACAGCTGGTACGAGGGCTCGATCAACCGCCTCGTCGACCAGCACCTCCGCCCGCGCATGCCGGCGGCGATGCAGGAGCCCGGGTACGATCCCTTCTCGGATCCGAACCTCGAAGATCGCCTGCAGCAGGTCGTCGACCTCTTCACGAACACCGCGTCCGAGGCTTCACGTTCGGGCTCGGCGTCCGCGCCGCGGTTCTCGTTCGGCTTCACGATCCCGGACGACGTCACGATCCCGTTCGCCGAGGGCGCGAGCGAAGCGAACATCCAGGCCGGGACGCGGGTCGACGTCGGCGCGCGCCTCGAGGGCAGCTTCTCCGAGCTCCGGCTCGGCAACCTCACCGTCGACTTCTCGGAGCCCGTCGGGATCACCGGCGCGGGCGAGGCCGACGCGATCCTCGCGCGCATGGATCTGTCGCGCTTCAGGCTGGAGCCGGGCGGGCAGGTCTCGCTCGAGTACCGCCTCGGCCCGGAGGACGCCGTCGACGGCGTGCGCGCGATCGGGTTGCTCTTCGCGGTGCTCGCCGAGCCGCGCGTCGCGATGCGCTCCGACATCACTTTCTCCTCCACGCAGATGGAGGGCCTCCGCGAAGACGTCCAGCAGCGCATCGACGGCGAGCTCGAGCCGCGCCTGATCCAGGTCATCCGCGACCAGGACGAGGCGATCCCGGGGCTGTCGCTGATGCGCCTGTTCGGGACCGACCCGGCGCCGGACATCGCGGACCGCGGCTGATCACCTGTGTCAGTGATTCCTTGCGTATATCGCGAGTCGAGTTTTGTG
>JAUHYN010000807.1 GCA_030426505.1 bacterium
CCAATACGGCGCGATCGTCTCGCACGCCTTCGTCAGCCGCGAGATCACGCACCTTCGAAAGCTCCAGGCGCGCATCCTCGTCGCCGACCGCGCGATGTCGGTCGGCGCCCTCGCGGCGGGCGTCGCGCACGAGATCAACAACCCGCTCTCGTACGTGCTCGGGAACATCTCGTTCGTCGGCGAGGCCGTCGAGCCCCTCCTCTCGGGCCTCGATGACGAGCAGGCGACCGACGTCCGCGACGCCCTCCTCGAAGCGCGCCAAGGCGTGGAGCGCGCGGCGAAGATCGTCGCGAACCTGCAGGCGTTCGCCTCGCCGATCGACGACGAGGGCGGCGGCCCGATCTCCGTCATCGACGCGATCGAGGGCGCCATCGCGATGGCCTACCCGCAAATCCGGCAGCGCGCGCGGCTCGTTCGCGAGTTCGCGGACGTCCCGCCGGTGAACGTCCGCGCGTCGAAGCTGTCGCAGGTCTTCCTGAACCTCCTGCTCAACGCCGCGCACGCCCTCCCCGAGGGCCACGCGGCCGAGAACGAGATCCGCGTCAGCACCTACCTCGACGAGCGCAACCGCGTGGTGATCGAGTTCGCCGACACCGGCCCGGGCATCCCGCCCGAGCGGATCGGCCACGTCTTCGACACGTTCTTCACGCAGCAGCCGATCGGCGTCGGCAGCGGCCTCGGGCTCTCCATCGCGCACAGCATCGTGCGTGAGATGGAGGGTCGTATCACCGCCGAGAGCGTCCTCGGCGAGGGCGCGACGTTCCGCGTCTCGCTCCCCGCCGTCCGCGACGACGACGGCGGCGAGGCCGACCCCTTCGATCTCCCGGAGCCGACCGGCGATCTCCAACCCGCGCGCATCCTGATCGTCGACGACGAGCCCCTGATCGGCTCCTCGCTCGCGCGCGCGCTGAAGCTCCACGCGGTGCGCATCGCGGAGAGCGGCACCGAGGCGATCGAGCTCCTCGAGGACCGCACCGTGCGCCCGGACCTCGTCTTCCTCGACCTCATCATGCCGGACCGCACCGGCATGGACGTCTACCGCTGGGTGAAGGAGAACCGCCCGGAGCTCACGAAGCGCCTGGTCTTCATGACCGGCGGCGGCGTGAACCCGCGCATGCTCGAGTTCCTCGCCCAGGTCGACAACTACCGCATCGAGAAGCCCTTCGACGTGAAGGGCGTGCGGAACTTCGTGGCGCTGCAGATGATGGCGTCGAAGGACGAGGACGACGAGGACTGAGGAGGGAAGGCTTTCCTAGCCTCGAGCAGGATGGCGTCGTCCCGCTTCGAACTCCTCTTCGTGGCAGTAGAAGAGCACTCCTGGGCCGTCCTCCTCGAGCACGATGGCGTCGTCTCGGGCGGGGACAAAACAGTCGAACCAACGACCGAGGAATTCGCCCTTCGAGATCCGGAAGACCTCGTACTGACTGAAGACGAGGAGTAGGTCGGCGCCCATCATCGAGAGGCGTCGCTCGAGCCACCTGGTGGTCGCGTCCAGGTCGACGATCGCGTGACGCTCGACGTCGACGACGGCGCTCGCGCGGAGGCCGTAGTGGTCGGCGCTGTTGACGCCCAGCGCGATGTTCCAGGCCGAAGCCGAGGCGGGAGCATCGAGTCGCTCGATGCGGAGGCCGTTGGCTTCCAATTCGCTCGGGCGGTCCATGTGGCGAGCTTCCGCTAGATGCGGCGGATAGGCCAACGCGTGTCGCGTTTGGGAGGTCGAGGGGCTGTTGGCCGAGCGTCCACTTGGGCCGAAGGACATCCTCGAATCCAACCTGTTGAACTCCATCGTGCGCGGGCGCGGGCCGTTTCGGACGCGGGAGTGGGGTTCGTTGAGTGCGTCGCGCGTGTGCTCGGTTTCGGTGCGTCGCTCTTTGGGCCGGCGCTCGTGTGTGTGCTGATGCCCTGGCGTCTCGCGATCGGGAAGTGACCAGTGCGCGGTACATGACCCGCCGGGCCGATGATACGGGTGGGATGTTCGCGCGATCCTCGTTCGATGCGTCGTGTTCCGTGGAGGTGGCGAGGCGTGCTGTGCTCTCGGACGTGAGGCGAACGGACGGCGGCACGACTCGCGGTGCGATCGCCTCCTGACCGGGCGCCGATCCGGACCGAGGTGTCTGCGACGCGAGACGGTGCGCCGGACGTGCGTGGGCGCCTCGTCTCGGGGCGTGTCGGTGCGCCGGCTGGTGACGGGGGAGAGGCTGGGGCGTGCGTCGGTGCGCCGGAGACCGCGTGGAGCTCCAGCGCGGACGGTGGGATGCGCCGACACGCTTGGGACGCTGGAGCGATCTTCGTTCGGCGCGTCGTGCTCCGCGCGTGTGCCTGCGCGTGTGCTGATGCGGAGGCAGCTCTCGCGATCGGGACGCTACGGAAGCGCGGTCCACCATCGCGATGCGCCGTCCGCCCAGTCGGTCTCGCGGCGCCTGGAGACGCATCCGTTGCGAGGCCGCGACGCGAACCGGTGCGCTGGCTGAGGAGACGCGATAGCGCGGATGTGCGACGGAGACCGCGTGGAGATCGATCGGGAGTGGGTGGGGTGCGCGAATACAAGGGACGCTGGAACGGCCTTCGTTCGCGGTGCGATCGCCTGCTGATCGGGCGCCGATCCTGGACCGCTGGCGCGATTCGGCGATGTGAGCCGATGCACCGGGCGGTCCGTGGTCGCTTCGGATAGGACCTCTTCGGTGCGTCGTCGGTGACGACGAGAGGCTGTGGCGGAAGTCGGCGCGACGGAACTCGCGTGTCGGGCGGACAGTCAAGCTACTCAGGCTCGGACTGCTCGCGGAAGGATGAACGAATGACGGAGCCGCGAGACCCTTCCGAGCAAGCGACGCACCTGGCGTCCGCGCGCGCCGAATTCATGAACGCAGCGGGCGCTGCCGCCAATAGCGAGACGGGGTTCGACGAGGAGCACCGAGCACGCATCGCCGCAACCGCGGCGGATCTCGCCGACCGCTTCGACCGAATCGGCGAACGCAACCTCTTCCTCCCGGACTCGGGCAGAGTTCAGAGCGTCGTCGCGATCTGCCGAAGGCTCCGGACTCAGCCGCCTCGGACTCCGAAGAAGAGCTGGCTCGCCAACTCTACGACGCTCTGAATGCGCTCGGTCACTCTCGAGATCGTATCCGAACCTACTTCGAACTGGAGTCGCAAAACCTGGCCTCTCCTGAGCAGGGTGCCGCGCGCCGACGGCCGTGGGATCGACAGTGCGATCTTCGTTGGGTGCGTCGTGCTCCTTGCGCGGGCGGAGGCGGATGCGCGCTGTCGATTGGAGGCGAAAAAAGTTTCGTTCGTGGTTGACGGATCTCGGGGCGCTGTCCGGCCGCTCTGGTCGAACATCGCCCTTGTTGATCTGTTTTCTCGCGAGCGAAGCGCGTTGATACGCTGACGGAGATCCTGCGAGCGCTCGATCGATCTGACTTCGTCGACCTCGACGCCGCCTCGCCGGGCGAATTCGACGTGCGTGCTAGCGTGAATTCATGAACGCGGTCGCTTGCAAGTTGTCTTGCGCTTCCGATGAACAGCTCCTCGTCGACCTGCGTCGCGCGCTCGAAGAGGAGCGCGCGCGGCTCGTGGAGTTTCTGCGGCTGCTCGGCGAGGTCGACGCGCGGAGGTTGTACGTGCCGATGGGGTTCAGCTCGCTGTTCGGCTTCTGCGTGGAGGGGCTGGGGCTGTCGTCGGATCAGGCGTACCGGCGCGCCGCTACCGCGCGGGTGGGGCGGCGGTTCCCGAGCGTGTGGGCGCTGCTCTCGAGCGGCGAGCTGCACATGAGCGGGATCGCGGTGCTCGCGAAGCACCTCGATGACGATGGCGAAGCGCTCCTCGACGCGGCGCGGGGCAAGTCGAAGGTCGAGATCGAGGCGATGGTCTCGGCGCTCGACGGGGAGGCCGCGCCTCGGGTGACGCTCCGGATCTCGGTGTCGCCCGAGGCGGAGGCGCAGTGGCGCCGCGCACAGGCTCTCGCCGGTGAGGAGCCGGGCGTCGTGTTCGAGCGCGCGGTGAGCGAGCTCGTGGCGCGGCTCGAGAAGCAGAAGTTCAAGACGACCGATCGGCCTCGCTCGACGCCCACCGAACATGCGGCCGTTGGCGCGCGGCCGATCGCGGCGGCGGTGAAGCGCGCCGTGACGAATCGCGACGGGCGGCGCTGTACCTTCGTGGGCGAGGGTGGGCGGCGGTGCGGCGAGACAGCGCGGCTGGAGTTCGATCACGTGGTGCCGGTGGCGAGGGGCGGGCGGAGCGTCGTCGGCAACCTGCGGCTGAGGTGCCGTGCGCACAACCAGCTCGAAGCGGAGCGTGCGTTCGGGCGCGCGTTCATGGCGCGCAAACGGGGCACTTTGCCTGGGCAAAGTGATTCGGCGGGTCGGGCGGCCGGTGGGCTCGCGGAGATCGAGGGCGAGTCGCGGGACGTGGGGGCGGTGCGGGCGAACGGCCGGCGCGGT
>JAUHYN010000808.1 GCA_030426505.1 bacterium
CGCGCCGCCGACGCCAGCGCCGCCGCCTTCGCCGCCGCCGCCGCCGCCCTTGCCGGGGACGGCCTGTCCCTGTGCGAAGATGTAGAAGAACGAGGCCCCGGCGCCACCGCCGCCGCCACCGGCGCCCGAGCTCCCGGCCGTCCCCGCGGTGCCGAGCCTCGCGACGAATCTCGGCGCGCCGTCCGCGTCGAGGGCGAAGTCGGTCCGCGTGTCCCCCGGCGTGCCGTGCGTGCCCGCGTTCCCGTCCGCGCCCCGGCCACCGTTGCCGGAGGAGCCGTTCGGCGTATCGCAGTACGACCCGCTCGGTTCGGGCGCGCCCGAGCCACGACGCCCCCCCGCGAAGGGGCCGTTGTCGTCGCCGTCGCCGCCGTCGCGTCCCCCGGCGCACACGCCCACGTGACCCGTGGCGCCGTTGCCACCGTCGCCGCCCGGCGATAGCCCGCCGCCGCCCTCACCGCCGTTGACGCTGCTGCCCTCGCTCCCCGGATCGCCGTCGGCGCCGGCCTCGCCGACCTCACCCACGAGGCCGTCCGCGCCGCGCCCGCCGGCGATGGTCGAGCTCGTAACGCGCACGTCGAGGATGCCCACGGCGCGAACGCCGTAGCTCGATCCGGAGCGGTGTTCGGCGTCGGGCGCGCGGTCGCCGCTGTCGAGGTCACCGCCCCGGGCGGTCATCGAGACGAGGTCGAGGCGCGCGAGACCGCGTGCGTCGACGGCGACGGTCGTGACGCCGCCGTCCACCGGCGGGCAGGCGGTGCTGTCCGCGCCGCGATCGCCGCAGGGTCGCAGCGTCACGCCGCTGAGCGTGAGTGTGTCATTGCGCGCGAACGAACGGAGCGCGACGGGCGCGTGGACTTGGACGAGCGTGCGCGCGGCGCGGGGATCCCGTTCCCACCCTTCGCGATAGCCGCCGTACAGATCCACGCCGGGTGCGGGCTCGATCGTCGCGTCGGTCTGGTACGGCGCGCCGTTCACGGGGGTCTTCAGATACAGGTCGGCGCCCGAGGCGTTGGCGAGGGTGAGGCCCCGATCGAGGCTACGCACGGGTGCCGCGAACGTCCCGGCCGCGCCGTCACGGCCAGCGTCGAGATCGACGAAGATCGCGCGGTCCGCGTCGGCGAGGACGAGTACGCGGACGACATCCGTCGCGATGAGATCGTTCTGGGCCGTGTCGGTCACGCGGACCTCGAGCGTGAGCGTCGCGACTTCACCGAGCGCGGTCAGATCGAGACGCTGCGTAGACGGGAGCCGCCCGAGGTCGGGACCCGCGAGCTGAGTCCAGGTGTAGCGGAGCGCGTTGGCGTCGGTGTGGTTCGCGGGGACGGCGACGAGTTGAATCGGCTCGTCGATCCCGACCACGACGTGCTCGGGCCCAGCATCGACGCGGAGGTCACCCATCGGGTTCGTGCAGGCGGCGCGCTCGGCGCCGTCGTCGATGCCGTCGCCGTCGCTATCGGCGAGGGTCGGATCGGAGAAGACGCGCACGAGCTCGCCGACGTCGCAGTCGGGGCCGTCGAGGTTGGTGAGCCAGCCGAAGATCTCTTCGGCATCCTCGAGTCCGTCACCGTCCGTGTCGACGCGATCGGCGTCCGTGAAGAGCTCGCGTTCGTAGCGATCCGAGAGGCCGTCGAGGTCGCTGTCGGTCACGTACAGCAGGTGGACGACGTCGCCGCGGCGGACGCGGATCTCTTCGGCCGACCACGCGGCGCGGAGCGGGCTGTAGAGCGTCGTGTCGGTCTGCCCTCGGGTGTGGGCGAGGACCCAGTAGCTGTTCGTGGCCGCGTTCGAAGCGACGTCGCTGACGCGGATCAGGCCGTCGTACGTGTCGCGGTCCGCGACGACCGTCGGCCCGAAAGTGTAGTCGAGGTTCAGGCGGTGCGTGAGGACCTTCGCGAGGGAGATGTCCGCGCCCTCGCCCGTGTCGACGGCGACGCGATGACGCTCGGTCGGGTGGCGCCCGCCGAAGTCGACCAGGATCTCCGCGGTGCGCGCGCGGACATCGGCGGCCGCGAGGTTGAGATCCACACCGACCTGATCACCGGTGATCGCGATCGACCCAGGCTGGACGACGAGCCGACTCGAGCTCTCGAGGACGCGGGCGATCTCTTCGGCGTTGTCGGTGCGGTACTCGAAGACGAACGGCGTGAGTTCGCTGGCGTCGGGTTCGATGCGGCCGAGCGGCGGCGGCGTGAACGCGAGATCGCCGTCGTGGCGGAGGGTGCCGATCGGCTGCGTGCGGAGCGGGTTGCGCGGGTCGACCATCAGCGCCGTGAGATCGAGCGCGCTCAGCGTGTAGCTGACGTCACCGTCGTTCACGAGCCCCATCGTGACCTTGATCGTCCCGCCGAGCGTCGTGACCTCGCGACTCTGGACGGTGTCGCGGTACGACGAGGTCTCCTGGCGATTGCGCATCACCGTCTCGTCGTTCCAGTAGGTCGAGTTCACTGTCGTGTCGGTGTGGTTGTACTCATAGCCGACCGACACTGTACCGACGGTCGCGGCGCCGTTGCTCTTCACCTTGGCGTTCACGTCGACGGTGTGTTGCTCCTCCACCGTGCTGACGTTCTCGCCGCCGCGGGTCGTCGTGGTGACGACCTCGTCCTCGAACGTCTCGCTCATCCCGAAGGCGAGCTCTTCACCCGTCTGCGTGCGCGTGATCAGCTCGATCTTCGGCGGGCCGAGCTGGCGAATGTAGACGCGCGGGACGTCCGCGACGAGCGGATTGAACCTCAGGTGGAACGGGCCCTCGCGGTCCCAGTTCTCGAACTCCGACTTGTCGTCGAACCCGTCGCCGTCGGTGTCCGCGACGCCGGGGTGCGTGCCGATCGCGAGCTCGGCGCAGTCGTCCAGGCCGTCCTGGTCGCCGTCGAGGCCGGCCGTGCAGGGGGGCGCTTCGGTCGCCCCGGGGCTGCAGGCGACGAAGGCGAAGAAGGCGAAGGAGAGGATCGAGAGCGGGATTCGGGTTGGATCCTGATCTCGGGGCGGAATCCGAGCCGAGAACGCGCAGAACTTTTTTCCCACGAGGGCGATTCCGTTCGGGGTGCGACCTGCCCTCCTCAGGCCACACCCCGGCGCTGCGCTACTCCTTGACGGTGTAGATCTTCCCCTTCCAGCCGCCCGTCGCCTTCGAGAACGCGCTCCAGCCGGAGCCGATCACCTGACCGCTGCCCTTGCTCCAGTTGGCCGTGCCGTTCTGCGCGAGGTCTCGGTAGAAGTAGAGCTTGCCGTCCTTCTGGACGTAGATCTTGCCTTCCCACCCGCCGAACGCGGTCTTGCCGAAGTCACCCCAGCCGGAGCCGATGATTCGTCCGCTGTTCTCGCTCCACTGCACGCGGCCGTCCTGAGCGAGGTCGTGGTAGAAGTACAACTTCCCTTTGCCGTCGATGGCGTAGATCTTTCCTTCCCACCCGCCGAAGACGTGGACGAACTTGTTCCACCCGGAGCCGATCGTGCGGGCCCCGCCGTTCATCCACCGCGCCGTCCCGTCGCGGGCGAGGTCACGGTAGATCTTCAACTTGCCGGCCTCGTCTACGACGTAGATCTTCCCTTCCCAGCCGCCGAAGACGTGCCGGAAGCCGCCCCACCCGCTCCCGATCTGTGCGCCGCGCGCGTGGCGCCACTCGGGCGAACCGTCCTGCGCGAGGTCTTGGTAGAAGAGGAGCTTCCCGCTGCTGTTCACCGCGTACAGGACGCCGTCGTAGCCGCCGAGCAATTTGCGCATGTCGCCCCAGCCGCCGCCGATCCTGGAGGCGATGGACCAACGCGGCGTGCCGTCCTGAGCGCGGTCTTCGTAGTACATCAAGCTCCCGCCCTGGAGGATCGACACCGGGATCGAGGTGCGCCCGAAGACGTTGTACTCGAGCCAGCCGGTCACGAGGTTGCGCGCCGTGAGGGTGAGATCGAAGCGCGCGCCGTCGTAGTCGAGGCCGCCGCCGTAGCGCGCATGCACACCGAGCGGGCCCGGCTGCTCCGAGTCCGACCGCAGGTGCGCCGTCCCCATCTCGCGCGGCGCGTGGAAGGTGACCTTCCCGAAGTCGGGCGCGCTGGGGTCCGTTTCGACCTTCCCGATCTGCATCAGCGCGGCGTAGTCCCGGACCGTCGTCACGTGTGTATCCGCGACGACGTTGACTTGATAGAGCGTCCCGTCCTCGTCGAAGACGAGGTTCATTCCTTGCGCGCCGCTCTTCTTGGCGTAGCCGGGGAGTTCCATTCGATGAACGTGACTACCCGAGAACCAATTCTTCTGCGCTTCGATGAGGCTGCGCGGCGCGCCCCTCTGTTCGTGCGCCGTCCAGTACTTACAAGTGCTCGGTGACGTACTCCCGACGACCCACGTGTGCGAGCCATCGCGGTGACTGTCCGCCGCGATACCTGCGCCGGCCGCGCTCCCTCCCCCGTCGCTCTTCTGTCGCGCGATGAGTACGGGTGGTTTCAG
>JAUHYN010000809.1 GCA_030426505.1 bacterium
GGATCGGCGGGAGCGAGAGGTGGTCCGGGACCCGGAGCAACGCGCGCAGCGCCTCCTCCCGAGGATCTTCCTCGGGTTCGTCGGACCCCGCGCAGCCGAGCGCGAGGAAGAGGATCAGCGCGGAGCGTCGCATCACGGCTTCATGAAGACGGCGTTCGCGCCCACGTTGTCCCCGGTCATGACGTCGAGCCCGAAGTTCGTGAAGATCGTCGGGCAGTCGGGCTGCATCGGCGACGAGTGGCAGGCCACGCCGGGGCCCATCCCGATCACGTCGTGCGGCGGGTTCGGGTCACGGAGGACCGTGACGAATCCGACGCCGTCGAGGAGGTTGCCCACGTCGACGAGGATCTTGTCGCTCGCCGCGTCGAACTCGGCCATCTCGACGTGCGGCGTGTTGACGACGCCGCAGCTGTCGCGGTCCGTGAGGGCGCGCGCGCCGTCGCCGCCGCAGTCGCGGCTGCCGACGTGCAGGTAGCCCTCGCCCGCGGTCGTGCCGGTCTCGACCGTGAAGTTGAAGACGAAGTGGCGGTAGCCGGACGCCCACGACCAGTACATCTCGCCGAGCGGAGAGGGCGCGTCTTCGGCGGAGGTCGTCGCGATGACGTCCTTCATGAGGGACTGCGGGAGGCCGATGTCGAGCTCGACGCCGTGGATCTCACCGTGGACCATCCCGGTGATGCGGTCGTTGGTGCGCGCGGTGCCCTCCGCGTTCGCGATCGCGTTGTCGGCGCAGGTCCCCTGCGTGTTGCCGGTGAGGTCGATCAGCGCGACCGATCCGGCGTCGCCGGTGTACTGGAAGTCGTTGGTGTCGAGCGTGTGCTCGAGCGCGGCGCCGTCGTGTCCGAGGAGCCGGATCGCGCTCACGTAGAAGCGGAGGTCGCTCACGCCGACGGTCGTGTCGCCGTTCGGGCCGAGCCCGGTGATCGCGTTCGTGCAGCTGACCTCCGCGCCGTCGTGGGTGGCGCCGAACGTGAGCGTGAAGGCGGACATGTCGTGGTGGTGCTCGTCGTCTTCCCCACCGGAGCAGGCGGCGAGGGCGAGCGGGGCCAGGAGGAGGAGGCGCTTCATGCCTCATCCATGGCCCCGGTGCGCCCGATTCGAGAAGGCGACAGATCGACGCTGCGACAGGTTGCCGCAGCGTCCTGTCCTCGAACCCTTGGCCTACCGGCGCGGCGTCTGGACGCCCAGCCTCGAGGGCGGGACAGGCATCAGTCACGCGCTACGATCTGCACGTCGATCTCGAGGTGTTCCACCGCGCCGCTCCTGAACGCTTTGCCCGACTCCGTGCGCGCCGCCATCTCGGGCAAGTCGAGGCGGAAGCGCGCGAGCAGGTCGTCGACGACCGTGTCGGAGTCGAGCGCGTCGAGCACGACGTCGTCCGTCTCGGACATTCGGAACGAACGGCAGTGGCCGCTCCAGGTGGCGAAGTAGCGATCGTCGACCGTCTGCCCCGTACAGACGGGCTCGCCGTCGTAGCGGACCTTCCACTTGGGATCGGGAGGGTTGAGTCCTCCGGTGAGCGCCTCGTCGTAGCGCCGGTTCCGCGCGAGCTCCATTCGGCGGACCAGGAATCGAACGTCCACGCGACGTGGGACGTCGAGCTCCACACTCGCGGGCGGATCGGCGACGACCCGGGCGCGGACCTCGCGGGCTCGCGCGCGGACCGCAACCGTCGCCGTCAGGACCTGGCGACCCGAGGCCAGCTCGAGCGCGGAGAACGGCACGAAGACCTCGACGGGTGCGGCGTTCGGCACCCAGGCCACCTCCGTGCCGACGCGTCCGGACGGCCGACGGTAGCGAGCGCGCGACGAAGCGATCGGCCGACCGTCGCGTTCGAACGTCACCTCGAAGTCCAGCGTCTGCGGCGGGTCGACGATCGGATTGATGCGCGCTGTGACGCCATCGACGCCGTTTCGTCGATCCGCCGCGACCTCCACGCGTCCGACGTCGACCCGAACGATCGCCTGCGCGGGGGCGAGCGCCGCGGAGGTGGTCTGCACGGCCGGCGGTGCGGAGGCACAACCGACGAGGGTCGCGAACAGCCAAGCGAACGTCGAGGCGCGCATGCGTCCCCATACCGCCTCGGGGCGGTCATCCGCTCGGCATAATCGCGGTCACAACGTGAGGGATCTCGAGCCCGGGGCTTCGAAGTCGCGGCGTTACGCATCGCGATCGACGGTCGAGACCCCTCGCCGGCGACGTCGGCGGCAGCGTGAGAGCCCCGCGAGGCACGCCAACGCGAGCACGCTCCAGGCCTCGCCGCCCCCGCGCTCGCGCGAGGTGTCGCAGCTGCAGCCGGTCGTCGTGAGGACGTTGGCGTCGGGCGGGACCGCGCCGTCGTCGTCGAGCCGGATCACGATCCGAGCGGACGCCGTGAAGCGCCCGTCGTCGACGGTCACCGCCAGCGTGATGTCGCTCGACAGCGGCGCCTCCAGGCGGAGCACTCCGGTCGTGGCGTCGAGCGAGATCGGGCCGGTGTCGTCGTCGAGCCGGAACGCCAGCGCGTCGCCGTCGGCGTCGAAGGCTTCGACGACCCCGATTTCGCTCCCGACCTCGGTGCTCGAAGCGATCTCGACGACGACGTCTTCGAGTCGCGGCGCGACGTCGTTGACGTTGACGACCCGCACCGTCGCCGTCGTGTTCGCGACGTTCGCGCCATCGCTCGCCTGTACGACGAGGCTGTGCTCTTGCGCGGTCTCGAAGTCGAGCGGCTTCGCCAGCGCGAGGTCACCGGTCGCGTTCAGCGCGAACAGCGGCGCCGCCTCGTTGCCGTCGGCGATGATCCACGTGAGGACCTCCCCGTCCGGATCCGTACCGGTCATCGTTCCGATCACCGTGCCCGGCGCGGCGTCCTCGGGCACCTCGACCACGAGCGGCGCGACGACCGGGATGTTGTCGTTCTCCGGCGCGATCCGAACGGTGACGAACGCGTGCTCGGTGAAGCGCCCGTCGTCGGCCGCGACCTCGAGCACGTAGCCAACGCGCTGCTCGTAGTCGAGCTGGGACGCTTCGGCCACCGTGAGGCGCCCCGTCTCGGTGTCCAGCGCGAAGGGTGCGCCGACCGCATCCGTGAAGCGGAGCTCGAGGCCCGTCCCCTCGGGGTCGGTCGCCGATACGAACCCGACCTCGGCGCCGTCGAGCGCCAGCTCCGAGACGCTGAACAGTTGCGAAGCGAAGTGCGGCGGCTCGTCGTTCACGTCGAGGACGTCGATGTGCATCTCGGCCACCGCCACGTTCCAACCGTCGGTCGCCGACACCAACAGCGTGTAGGCGGCGCGTGACTCGTAGTCGAGCCGGGTGGCGTCCGACAGACGCAACGCGCCCGTCGCTGCGTCGATCGTGAAGAGGCCGTCCTCTCCGCCCGCGAGCAGGGCGTAGCTCACGACGTCTCCGTCGGCGTCGGTCGCTTCGACGACACCCATGACCGTGTGCTGAGGCGCGTCCTCGGCGATCATGTACGAGCGCGACGCGAGGACCGGCGTGTTCGTACCGAACGCGGTCACGCGGATCGTCACAGCGGCGGTCGCCGTGTGGACTCCGTCGCCGACCGCGATCGTGAGGGCCTGGCTCGGCAAGAGGTCGGTCACGAGCGCGCCCGGCGCCAGCGATAGGAGGCCCGCCGCGTCGATCTCGAACGCCGAGAGGGCGTCGCCGGCGACGATCGCGTAGGTGAGGACGTCGTGATCGGCGTCGGTGGCGACGACCGGTCCGATCGCATCACCGGGGAGCGCGTCCGGAGCGACCGAGAGCACCTGCGGATCGATACGCGGCGCGGAGTCGTTCTCTTCGACGATCCGTACGACGACGGTCGCGTCGCGCGTGCTCAGGCCGTCCGATGCGCGCACGGTGAGGCGCTGCGGCCCCGGCAGCGGCGCGGCCAGTGACAGCGCGCCGGTGACGGGATCGAGCGAGAAGCGGCGCTGCGGATCCCCGGCGACGATCTGGAGCCGCACGGGGTCGCCCTGCGGATCCATCACTTCGACGCGACCCACGATCTCCTCGGCGCCCGCGTTCTCGAGCACCTCGAAGACCTGGTCCTCGATGACCGGGGCCGACCGGCCAACGGGCGTGTGGTTGACGCGGACGGTCTTCTCCACGCGGTGGATGCCGTCGTCGACGACCACGCGGAGGGTGACCGACTGGCCTGCGAGGAGCTCCGGTCGCAGCACGACGAGCTCGCCCTGCTCGCGATCGATGCCCAACGCGCCGGTCGATCCGACGAGCGAGAACACCAACGGGTCGCCGTCGAGATCGTCGACCGCCACTCGGCCGACCACGTCGCCCGGGAGCGCGTCCGCCCGCACAATTGACGGAGAGCAAAAACAAGCCCGCCCCCGGCCCGGGGCCGGAGGCGGGTCTTGGGATTGGCGACGGTTCGAACCCAAATCAGTCGAGATCGAAGCGGTCAGCCTCCATCACCTTGGTCCAG
>JAUHYN010000810.1 GCA_030426505.1 bacterium
GGGCGTGCCGAAGGAAGACGAGATCTTCTACCTGGAGCGCGCGCTCCAGGCCGGCGCTTCGGACCAGCCGCTGCCGCGCGTGATCACGGCGGATGATCTCTCTCGCGCGGATCTCTCGGCGTACGACGTCGTGATCCTCGCGGGCGTCCCGGCCTTCGCGCGCACGGACGGCGCGCGCCTCGCCGACTTCGTCGAGAAGGGCGGCGGCCTACTGATCACCGCGAGCGAGGACCTCGACGCCGAGCTGTACAACGCGGAACTGGGGCGCGTGCTGCCGCGACCGCTGCGTGGCCTCAAGGTCGTGGATCCGGAGGCGGGCGTGGGCTCGGGCGGGATCGCGTCGCTCGCGAACCCGAACCTCGAGCACCCCGTGATGGAGGTCTTCTCGGGCGACTCGCTCGGCGGCCTCGTCTCCACGCGGACCTCTGCGTACCTGCTGCTGCAGCCCGGCTCTTCGCGCCCGATGGAGGTGCTCGTCGAGTACGACGACGGCCAGCCCGCGATCGTCGAGGCGGACTCGGGGCAGGGTCGCGTCGTGTTGTGGACGACGTCGATCGATCGCGACCTCTCCGACTTCGCGATCCGGCCCGCGTTCGTGCCGCTGATGCGTCAACTCGTCTTGCGCCTCGGGCAGGCGCTCGGTCGACCGGACACGCGCGTCACGATGGTGGGCGAACCGCGGACGATCTTCGTGCCGCGCGGCGCCATCGCGCTGCGCGTAACCGGGCCCGACGGGACGGAGACGACCTGGGAGCAGTCCGAGCTCGCGCAGGCGACGGTGACCTACGACAAGACGCGGCTCCCCGGCGACTACCGGGTCGACGTCAACTTCACCGGCGCGTTCGAGCCGCTCACGGCCGAACAGTTCGTCACGAACGCGGACACGCGCGAGTCGGACCTGAGGCCGCTGACGATCGAAGAGGCGACGGCCACGCTGATGGGCGCGTCGGAGGGCGCGACCGACGAACAGATCTCCGCGCTCGCGAGGGCGCGCGCGCTGACGGGGACGCTGAGCCCCGAGACGATCGTCGGCTTGTTGCTGATGTTGATGGTGCTCGCGTTCTTCGTGGAGAGCCTGATCACCGCGCAGCGGATCGGCCGCTGACTCACCGGCCGTAGCGCCCCACGAACCCGAGCCGCGGCGCGGAGGAGATCGCGAGGATGCCGCCCGTCGCGAAGACGCCGCGTGGGCCCGCGTGGACCGCGTGGAACTGCGTGATCACGCCGGTGTCGATCGTCGTCCACGTCGCACCGTCGAAGGACGCGAGGTAGCCGCCGTCGCCCGCGACCCACACCGGGCCGTCCGGCTCGGCGAACACGCCGGAGAGGCGCGGCGTGAACGGCTCCGCGATGTCGGTCCACGCTGCGCCGTCCCAGTGGAGCACGACGCCCTGGTTGAGGCCGCCGACCGCGTACACGTCGTCGGGGGCGCGGCCGTGGACGGTGGTGAGTTGGGCGGTGGAGTTCGTCTCGGACCGCGTCCACGTCGCGCCGTCCAAGTGGAGCGCGACGCCGCCGGCTCCGACGATCACGACGTCGTCCGGACCCGAGCCCCAAACCTTGAAGAGCACCGCGTCGCGCGCGGAGGACGCGGTGCCGGTGAACTCGACGGTCGAGAGCGCGGCGCCGTCGTAGTGGAGCAACGCGGCCGTCGGGCCCGAGGGGCCGCGGAGCGCGCCGCCGACGATCCAGACGTCGTCGGGCGCGGCGCCCCAGACCCCGTAGAACGTGGTGGCGGTAGAGGTGTTGGTCTCGATCTTCGCGAGCGCGTCGACCGGTCCGCGCGCGACCTGACCGCGATCGCCGACGACCCAGACGTCGCTCGCGGACGCACTGTGCGACCACCAGATCGCGCCGCGCCAACCGGGTGGCCCGGCGACGGGGGACCACGCTCCGTTCGCGCGGCGGTAGAGCGCGGGGTCGCCGTCCTGCGTGAAGGGCCCGCCGACGGCGAACGGATCGCCGTCGTCGCCGAGGGGGTGGACCGCGAGGAGGGCGGGATCGAGGCCTTCGAGCTCGAGCGCGAAGACGGCCGGCGCGGTGTCGTCGCCGTCGTCGTCGTCGTCGCCGCCCGAGCAGGCGGTCGCGGCGAGGAGGCCGAGCGCGAGAGCGCGACGGAGCGTCATCACCCGAGGGTACCGCGTGCGTTGAAGTTGCGCCCAGATTCGGCCGATGGGATGGTCGATGAATCCGATGGTGCGTCGCTGGCGATCCAGCTTGATTGTGTTCTTCCTCCCGATCGCGATCACGTGTGGGGGCCTCGACAACTTCCTCATCGAGGAGCAGTCGCGGGCGGTGATTCAGCGCGGGAGCGTGCTCGAACAGTTCGTGGGGGCCGCCGGGTTCGACGACTTCGCGACGGTCGACATCACGCAGAATCAGTCCCTCGCGAACCAGGGCGTCGAGCGGCACCAGATCGACTCGGTGAAGATCCTCTTCGTCACGATGACCGTGGTGGATCCCGCCGGGCAGGACTTCTCGTTCATCGACTCGATGGAGTTCTTCGTGGAGGCCCCCGGGTTGCCGAAGGTCTCCATCGCGACGGGCGGGCCGTTCGCGGCGGACGCGACGACGGTCGAGCTCACGATCCCGGACACCGAGCTCGCCGACTACGCCGCCTCCGAGTCGATGAACATCACGACCCAGGCGCGCGGGCGCCGCCCCGAACAGGACACCACGATCGACGCCAACATCATGCTCGACGTCGACGTGAACGTCGAAGGCGCGGCCTGCGGAGGCTGAAACCTACGCGATGGCCGCGGGACACTTCATCTGGCACGAGCTCCTCTCGAAGGACGTCGAGGCCGCGAAGCGTTTTTACGGCCAACTCTTCGGCTGGAAGACGTCGGCGTTCGACCTCGGTCTGCACGGCGAGTACGTCTTGTTCCTCGACGGCGATCGCCCCGCCGCGGGGATGGTCGCGCTGAAGAACCGCTGGGCGCCGTCCAACTGGACGCCGTACGTCTATTGCGCCGACATCGAGCGCGCCGCGAAGGAGACGGTCTTCTGGGGTGGTGACATCACGGGCGGGCCGGTCGAGATCCCGGGCGTCGGGGTCGTGTTGATGATCCACGACAACCAGGGCGCGGCGCTCACGCTGTTGAAGCCGGACGACCCGCGCAAGTATCCGCCCGCGAAGCTCCGAGTCGGTGGGTTCTGCAATCACGTCCTCAACGCGCGCGACATCAAGCGCGCCGACGAGTTCTACGGGCGGCTCCTCGGCTGGAAGTTGAAGATGGTCGACGTGGGGTTGCCGAAGAAGGCGATGGTTTTCGTCCACGATCGTTCGCGCGTCGCGACGCTGCATCGCCTCGCGGAGGACGCGAACGAACCGAATAGCTGGCTGTGCGGCGTCGGGGTGAAGGGCCTCCCGGGTGCGCACCAACGCGCGGTGGGGATGGGCGCGGTCTCGCTCGCGCCCCCGCGTCGCGGCGGGAAGCTCGGCGCGATGAACGCGCTGCGCGACCCGACCGGCGCGGTGTTCGCGATGTACGAACCGGCCGGCGCGGGTCGCCGCTGAACGAGCAGCAACTGGTTTCTGCTAGAGACTCGCGACGTGTCCGTGCTGCTCGGGCTCGTCGACGTTCGGGGTGCTGCCGGTGAGGAGCGCCTCGACGGCCTGCTTCGCGAACCTCAGCTTGTTCACGACGCCCGAGTTGTCCCAGTACTCGGCTTCGGTCGGGGTCACGCGGATCGCGACGAGGCGGTACGCGTCTTTGCCCTTCGGGAACCAGAGGCGCCACGCCGGGTTCCACAGCTCGTCGATCTTCGCGGGGTCCTCGATGACGTCGGCGAGGCCGGTGATCGAGACGTAGCGATCGCTGTCCTGGAACGTCACGGCCACGCGCGAGTCGTCGGCGAGCTCGTCGATCTTCGCGGAGTCGCGATCGGTCATGAACCACAGCGTGCCGTCGTCGTGTTTGGCGACGTGCATGGGGCGGCCGCGGAGCACGCCGGGGTCGTGCTTCGTGATCAACATGCCGTTCGAGAAGTCGTCGACGAGGGATTGGAGGTGCTTCTTGGCGTCGTTCATACGCGGCCCAAGAGAAGCAAGCGGCGGACCACCGAAGAGGGCCCGCCGCGTCGCGTCAACGGCGAGGCGAAATGCACCGATCGTGCGGAGGTCAGAGACACTCGGGCGTGTACGTGATCCGCACCGTCGCGCCCGGCGTGAGGGGGGACAGCGGGAGCAGCTCGACCGTGTTGTCCCCGATGTCGTACGTCCAGTTCTGTGGACCGTTCGGCGTCTGCGACGGAACGGCGACGCCGTCGATCTCGAGCGCGATCGTCGAGAGGATCGGCTGCGACGTGAGCGGGAACCGGCTCACGTACCCGAAGGCGCGCGGCGCGAGCGCGGACAACGTCGAGTCCCAGCTCTCCGTGCAGATGGACTCCAGGTCACCGTGGGTCCGCTCGACGGTCTCGC
>JAUHYN010000811.1 GCA_030426505.1 bacterium
AGCCCGGCCCAGCTGCAAGACAGGTTGCGCACGCTCAAGACCATGGTGCGCTGAGGAACGTCGCGAGGGATCGAGTGGCCCGCACTCCTCGCGTCAAGGCGTTCCTCGACTGGCTCTTCGGTTACGACTTCTTCATCTCGTACGCCCACGCCGACGGCGTCACGTACCCATCCGAGCTGCGCGCGAAGCTGGCCGAACACGACCCGCCCTACTCGGCGCACCGCGACGTCGACGACTTCCCGCTCCACCAGGAGCTCCCCGACATCGTGCGCCGTCAGATCCGGCGTTCGCGAGCCCTCGTCGTCCTCGCGCGTCCCGCCGCGCTGTCGAAATCCACCTACGTGCGCGACGAGGTCGAGGAAGCCGAGCGCGCCGGACGCCCGATCTTCGTCGTCGAGATCAACCGCAGCATTCAGCGCCTCGAAGGCGCGCCACGCCCGCGCGGGACGCTCAGTGAGCGGAAGGCCTTTCTGGATCGGTCGCGGCGCATCGTCCTCGAGGACGAGGTCGACGGCGTCGACGAACTCGACGACGACGGCACCCCATCCGACGCCGTCGTCGCGAAGCTGATCGCGCAGGGGCAACTCGTGAGCGTCGGGCGCATCCGACTCGTCGTCCTAACGCTGACCATGCTCCTCCTCGCGGCGCTCGCGACGGGCGCTGTCATCGCCGCTCGGGACGCGCGCACGAGCGCCGCAGCGCTCGTCGTCAAGAACCGCGTGCTCGAGCGCTCGCTCGCCGTCGCCCAAGCCCGGACGTACCGCGACACCTTCCCGAACCGCGCCGGTCGTCGCCTGCTGGAGGCGCTCCAAACGCCGTCCGAAGGCGACGGGCCCTCCGATGCCTACGTCTATCTCCCGGCGGCGAAGGAGCTGGCCGTCGAACTCCTCGCGGCGACCGCGGGGACGCCGCTCCTCGAGCTCGGCGACACCTTCGAGGGCTTCCAGTTCGTCGGTGGCGCCGAAAGGGTCGTGGCGTGGGGACCGGTCGGCGCCGTCGTCGCGTCGACCCGCGACCCGGCGCTCCAGACTCGAATCGAAGGCGCGTACTTCGAGGTCCTCGCGCTCGACGCGTCGACCCTCCTGCTCTTCGGCACAGCGACCGACGAAGCGCAGGTCGTGCGGCTCGACTCGACCGGCGCTCGGGTCGGGCCACGGCTCGCGATCGAGCGCTCACTCTGGAGCCCGACCTTCAACCGCTGGGGCCGGTTCGGTACACGTATCGCGGCCCGGTCGTCGGACGCGGAGTACGTCTGGGCACTCACCGGAACCGGCGTCGCGCTTCCTGACTCGAAGCTCCGCCTCACCCCCACCGAACGGCGCCTCCTCGCGGTGTGGAACGAAGCCGGACCCAGGTCCCCGAACGCGGGGGCGTTGCTCGCGGCCGCGGACGCCGCCACCGAGGGCGAGATCGACGACGCGTTCTATTCGGCGCCGGCCCGGCGACTCGCCGTCCGCTTCGCTTACAAAGGCGGACCGGTGATCCGCGTCTTCGCCGTCGACGGAGACCGCCTCGAACGCGTCAGCCCGAACGACATCGAAGCGACCGGCTCACCGCAGGCCGTCGGGACACACGCGCTCGTGACCGGCTACGAATTGGACGACGTCTACTCGATCGATCCCAAGACCTTCGGGGCTCGCGCGAAGCCGGCCCAGGAGGCCCCCTCCTCAGTCGGCGTGCTGGCGCGGTCCGAGACGAGCGGACGCCTCGCGTTCTCGCCGCAGACCTACGTCGCCGAGGACGCGTACGAGAACAGCCGCCTCGTCGTCACGTACGACATCGACGGTGGCCGGCCCGTGAAGCGCGACCTCGAGGGGCACGACCTCGCCGTGCGCGCGGGCGCCTTCGTGCGGGGCGGCGCTCGACTCGTGACGGGCGGCGACGACAAGCGCCTCCTCCTCTGGAACGTCGCCTACCCGAGCGGACTCGCACGCGTCATCCACGCGCACGACGACTCGATCGCGGACATCGCGAACGACGGCACCTCGCTCTTCACGGTCTCCAAGGACGGACACGTGCGGGAGATCGCGCTCGACCGTTTGTCTCGGGGCCGGCTGCCCCTCGCCGGACCCGGGAGCCTGCGACCGGACCCGAAGGACGCGCGCGCGATCTGGGTCCACGACGACCAGGCTCGGATCGTCGAGATCGACGACCTCATCCAGGGCCGCGCTCCACCGGACGCGTCGTTCGAGCTCCCGGACGACACCACGCCGAGTTGGTTCGGCGCGGAACGGATCGTCGCGCTCGGGTACCGCGCGCCACCGCGCATCTTCCACCTCGACGGCAAACCCGCGGAGAGCGTCGACCTCCCCGAGGGCCAACCCATCGGCGCGCAGTCCATCGACGATACGACGCTGATGATTGGCGTCGCGCACGAGGACCAGCGCTCGTTTCGCTTCGTCGATCGCGAAGGGACGCATGCCCTCGCGGACTTCACCGGCATCGACGACGATGTCGTGTTCGGCGCGCAAAGCGGTTGTCTCCGCATCTTCTGGGGCCGCGGCCGAAACGAGCAGCGCCTCGCGAACCTCGGGCCCGTTCGCTTCACCTTGCCCGCGTCCGCAGGGCCCGATCTCGAGGCCGCCGTCTGCGATCGCGACGCGACGCGCGCGCTCACGGTCCACCTCGGGAGAGCCGCGACCGAGACGGGCTCGACGAGCGTCGTGCTGCACTGGTGGCGCGACATCGTGACGCCTCGGTGGTCGATCGATCTCGCGCTCGGAGGCGCGGATCCGAACGCGCCCCGCGACTGGGACACATCCGAGGCCCTCGGCGCGACCTGCAGCCCCGACGGGCGCTGGTGCGCGGTGGGGCATCGACAGGGGCGCGCCGTCCTGCTCGCGGTCGGCGTGCGGGACGCGCGCGTCGTCGAGGTCGACGGGCTGCGAGCGCCGTATCGGTTCGGGGGCGTGGGGATCAAAGCGAGGCCGTGGGGCGCGACCGTGTTCGCGCCCGACAGCCGACACGCGGTCCTTCAGACCGAGACGGGGGAAGGCGTCGTGCTTCGCCTCGAACCGGACCGACGCGTGAGACAGATCCTCCGCCTCCCGTACCGAACCGCGGTCCCGCGCCTGGAGAGCAACGCGGTCCCTCGGATTCAGTTTCACGGAGGCGGTCGTTGGCTGACATGGGCCGCCGACGAAGTCCGACTGTGGGATCTCTCGGCCGCGCCGGAAGACGTGCCGCAGACGCGCATCGTGCTGCGCGGCCTCTACGACGGCGAACGCTTCCACTCGATCTCGTTCCCCGGCAACAGCGACGCTGACGACTACTTCGGGGAAGTCGGCATCCACGTCGCCGCGGACGGCCGCTTCGTCCTCGCGAACACGCCCGACGGTTGGCGAATCGCGCCGCTGAGCGTGGACGTCCTGCGCGCGCAGCTCGAAGCCGCGACGACGCTCCGCAGCGACCGGCCCTGAGGCTCAGCGCGGGAGCGAGACCTCGCCGCCTCCCTCGCCCGTGACGCTGAGCTCGCCACCGCGGCCGTCCGATTCCACTACCGACAACGCGCCCGAGTCGCCGGTCGCGGTGCGGCGTCGAATTCGGGCGATCGCTTGCTGGACGTCGCGGTCGTCGGCTCCGCGGAGGGTCGCGCGCAGCAACCCGATCTCCGCCACGCCGCCGATTCGGCCGAGGGACTCGATCGCGGCGATGCGCACGGCCACCGACTCGTGGCCGAGCAGCGGCACGAGGGCTTCGAGGGCGCGCGCGTCGTCGCGGTAGTGGCCGAGGAGCCGAGCGACCGCGCGCGGCGCGAGACCGACTTGCGCGAGGAGCGCCTCGAGCGGCGGCCGGTGGAACTGCTCGAGGGCGACCTCGAGGGCCTGCGGCACGAGCGGGTCGTCGGGTCGCGCGACGATCTCGTCGAGCGTCGCCTTGAAGCGCGCGCGCACCTCGTGCTCGGCCAAGTCGCGGAGCGATCGGAGCCGCGTCGCCGTCGCGTATCCCGAGTGACGCACGATCGCGTGGGCGCGTTCGAGGCTGTCGGACGTCGGCGTTCGGAGCGGGTCGGGGAGCGCCTCCCGTTCGCGGCGATCGATCGCGGCCATCACGCCGAACATCGGCGGCACGAACACCAGGGCCGTCACGCCCACGATGATCGGCGGCAGCACGAGGAGGATACCGGGCACGCAGCCCACGCCGGTGGTGATGAGGACCGCGACGAGCGAGAACCCGAGGACGTGCGACATCGGCTTCAGGTCGTGGCCCGCGCGGCTGCGCGCGAACGCGTAGCAGAACCCGACCAGCGCGAGGTGTGCGGGGAGCGTGAATCCACCCGCGAAGCGAATCCACTGAAGATATCCGTTCGGGAGCAGACCGAATTCTCCGATTGCGGCGACGAGGTAGTGGAGGGTGAGCGGCGCGTGGAGCGACACCGCGGCGGTCGGCCATAACATCGCGCCACGCCCGTCGCCGCCGCCGT
>JAUHYN010000812.1 GCA_030426505.1 bacterium
CTCGCCCGGCTCGGACGGGATCACCTCGGCGACGAGGTACCGGCGACGGTTGATTGGCAGGTCGTGGAGCCCGGCGCGCACCGCGGTCCAGCCCTCGCGGAAGGCGTCGTCGCAGGCCTCCTCGTAGAGCTCGTCGAGGGGCGGGGCCTCGTCGCCCGAGAACACCTCGACGAACCGACGCCGCGACGCGTTGGCGCCCGCGCGCCACTCGTCCTCGATCCGCGCGAGCGGGCACCCGGCGGGGATGATCTCCGCAAAGGGTTTTGCGACGTCCGGCCAGAACGCCGCGATCTGACGTGCCGCCGACGTGTCCACGCGGCGGCGGATCTCACGACGATCCGCTGCCTGGCAACCGCGGCCTGTTCTTGTTGTGTCGGCCGCTCGGGTTCGTTATCCACATGGGCGATGAAGCTCACCGGCCGCGTCCTCTGGCTGACAGACCAATCCGGCCCCATCGCGGCCCAGCTCGCCGGCACGTCCGTGCCGTTCAACGCGGCCCACCACCCGGACCTCCACTACGGCCTGAACACCGACGCCATCATCAGCGGCGCGGCCTGCACACTCGGCTACACCGGCGAGATCCTCGGCCCGTACTTCCTCGAGCACTTCCAGGAGACCATCAAGAAGGACAGCGTCAAGGACGGCGGCTTCCAGGTCATCGTCGGCGGCGACGCGTACGGCTCGGGCTCCTCGCGCGAGGTCGCCGTCGTCGCGCACCAGGGCGCGGGCATCGAGCTCGTCGTCGCCAAGAGCTTCCAGCGCATCTTCCAGGAGAACATGGTCTACAGCGGCCTGCCGTTCACCACGGACCTGAGCGTCGTGGACCGCCTCGAAGCCGGCGAGAACATCGACCTCGCTCAGTTCGCGCGCGAGCTCCCCGCGTTCTTCCGCGCGGTCGCCGAACACGGCGGGCTCCTGCGCTACGGCACGGAGCTCCTCGCGGGCGAGACCAAGCCGGTCTACGAGCTCGACGTCCCCGCGCGGCCGATGAACTGCATCGAGAAGATCGTCGCGGCCCGAACCTTCCGCGGTGTCGGTGAGGCCACCGGTATCGCGTCCGTGAAGCCCGGGGATCAGGTCCTCTGCGAAGCGGGCTTCCGCGGTATGCACGAGTACACGGCCGGCATGGTGATGCACCTGTACGAAGAGGAGTGGGGCGAGGCGCCGGTGAAGAACCCGCAGCTCGCGGCGGCGTTCGAGGACCACTTCGTCCTCCTCGACCAGGACACGGTCCCGATGCCGGTGAAGAACCAGCGGCTCGGCCCGGCGCAGAACCTGACCAAGGAGATGATCGCCGCCTGCAACAAACACGGCATCAAGGTCCACGGGCCCGGGCGCGATCTCCCGGCCGGGGTGTGTCACCGCATCGTCGTCGAGGACTACGCGGAGCCGGGTACCGTCGTGGTGCTCACCGACAGCCACACGCCGACGGCGGGTGTCCTCAACGCGTTCGCGTTCGGCGTGGGATCGACCGCGATGTCGTTCGCGCTCCGCACCGGGCTCATCCCCGTCACCGTGCCGAAGTGCGTGCGCGTGGTCGTGGAAGGCGACGCGAACTCGGTGCTCTCGCCGAAGGACCTCATCCTTCACTTGATCGGTGATCCCTACTTCCGCGAAGAGCAGTGGCGCGAGTCGCCGACCGACACCTGCGTGATCCAGTTCGCCGGCCCGGGCCTGGATCAGTGGAACACGGACGAGCTGTCGGTCCTCACCAACATGACGGTCGAGGGCGGGCTTATGACCGGCATCGTCGAGCCGTGCGCGCCGGTGAAGGCGTTCCTCGAGTCGCAGCGCGAGGGCATCGACGTGGAGTCGTTGTTCGTCTACCCGGACGAGGGCGCGGAGTACGTCCGCACCATCCACGTGAACCTCGACGAGGTCCCGCTGACCGTCGCGACCCCCGGCGACTCGCGCAACCGCGCACCGCTCGCCGAGCACGAGCAGGTCGACATCCACAACGTGGTCATCGCGTCCTGCACCGGCGGCTCGCTCGCCGACCTGCGCGCCGCCGCCGAGGTCTTGAAGGGCCGCGCATTCAAGGACGGCGTGCGCGTCACCGTCACGCCGTCGAGCGCCGACGTCGCCGACGCCGCCGAGCAGGAGGGCATCCTCGGCCTCTTCCGCGAGCTCGGCGCGTTCGTCTCGCCGCCCGGCTGCGGCTCGTGCATCGGCAACGGCCCGGGCGTCCCGACCGCGGGCGAGACCACCGCGAGCACCACGAACCGCAACTTCGACCGACGCATGGGCGCGCCGGGCCCGGTGTACCTCGTGTCGCCGGCGGTCGCCGCCGCCAGCGCGGTGACCGGGAAGCTCACGGACCCGCGCAAGCTGTAGTGACCCTCCACCTCGGCTGCCCGATCTGGGCGAACCGCGCCTGGATCGGGAACGTCTTCGCCTCGACCACCAAACAGAGCGGGCTCCTCGCCGCGTACGCGCAGGTGTTCGACGCGGTCGAAGGCAACAGCACGTTCTACGCGCTCCCGAGCGAGGCGAGCGTGGAGCGCTGGGCCGAGGACACGCCCGAGACGTTCCGCTTCTGCTTCAAGCTCCCGCGCGCCGTCACGCACGACACGCTGCTCGAGGGCGCCCGCGACGAGCTGGCGCGGTTCTTCGCGCGCGTCGCGCCGCTCGGTCCGCGGCGCGGGCCGTTCATGGTGCAGCTGTCGAATCAGTTCGGCCCGGATCGCCTGCGCGTGCTCGACGCGTTCCTCGCCGAGCTGCCGTCGGAGCACCGCTTCGTGGTCGAGGTCCGCCACCTCGCGTTCTTCGGCGCCGCCGAGCGCGAGCTCGACGCGCTCCTCGCGGCGCGCGGGGTAGGGCGCTGCCACTTCGACACCACCGCGCTGTTCGCCGCGAAGAAGCGCGACGCCACCACGATGCACACGCAGTCGCGGAAGCCCCGCGTCCCCGCCCGCGACTCGGTGATCGCGGACCAGCCGTTCCTCCGCTTCGTCGGCCAGAACGACGTCCGCGCCACGAGCGGCTGGCTCGATCGCTGGGCCGACACCGTCGCGGGTTGGATCCGCGCGGGCCACGCGCCCTACGTCTTCATGCACGCGCCCGACGACCTGTACGCGCCGCGCCTCGCGCGGACGTTCCACTACCTGCTCCGGCGCCGCCTCCCGGACCTCGCCGAGCACCCGGCGTGGCCGGGCGAAGTGGAGGCGGAGGCCGGTCAGCAGCCGCTGTTCGAGTAGCCCGCAGCAAGTAGCTTCCAGTCCGCAGCAAGATCTGCCGAGCGGACCAGGCACTGAAGCGTCGCACCGAGAAAGCTGCCCGCTGGTCGCTGAAAGCTAGGTCAAGACTCGTAAGCGCTGTAGCGATTCGGAATCGCGGAGTTGAGCAGCGGTGTCTCGCCGTACACCAACAGGTAATTGTGCAGATACGCCTCTTCGACTTCTCCGAGGCGTTCGAGCGATACCTTCTTGTAGCTGACCACGATCTCGGTCTCGAGCAGGCGCCGGACACCAGGCGATCTCCAAGCGAGGTAGTGCATCAGGTTTGCGGAGCTGTGACCCCTCCCGCACTTCAAGCCGCTGATGTACTGCTTATAGCGCCGATCGAGCGACGTCGACTTCCCGATGTTGAGTGTGCCGTTGGGATCTTCCGCAAGCAGTCGCTGGATGGGCCGGTCGCGACTGGATCGAATGTCGTTTCGAGCGAACCGTTTCGATCGCGAAGGACGGCGACTCCGCCCGGCGTATGATTCGTTTCGGAACCACCAACCGAAACGAAGCGTACTCGCCCCAGCGTCCATTCAGTGGAGTGTCCTTCGCTGCGCTCATGCGGCGCGCCGGCGACGCCGCACCAACACGCCGCCCGCGAGGAGCACGAGTGCGAGGCCGAGGCCGCCGCGCTCGCCGCCTTCGGTCGTCGCGCAGTTGCAGCCCTCGTCCGGCGGGTTCGTCGGGTCGGCGGCCATGCACGTGTTCGCGGCGCACTGCTGCGAGCCGATCGGGCAGCGCTCGGTGGTGCCGCCGGCCGGGCAGATCGCGTCGACCTCGGTCGCCTGCGCGTTGCAGCCGCCCATGCAGCACTGGACCGTAGTCGGGAGCTTCATCGCGCACTCGTTGGTGTTGCCCATCGGGACGCACATCCCACCCACGCACTCCAACGTGCCGGGGCACTCGCCCGCGCCGGAGCACGGGATGCCCGGGTCGGCCGGGTCGTTCGGGTCGCTCTCGCCGGAGTCGACGCGGCCGTTGTGGTTCGCGTCCTCCTCGCCGTCGAGGAAGGTGTCCTCGTCGGTGTCGTCGAGGTTCGGGTTCGTGTTCGTCGACGGGTCCGCGTCCGGGATGAAGAAGCCCGCCGACATGTCCGTGCCGAGGTACTCATAGGGCGCGGTGCCGCCACCCTCGCGCGGGTCGATGATGCTGATCTCGGTCCCGTCGAAGATGCCGTCGTCGTCGCTGTCCGGGTCGA
>JAUHYN010000813.1 GCA_030426505.1 bacterium
ACCTCTTCCGCCGTGAGGACCTGTCCGTTCGCGAGGCGACGGAGTTTGATGGGTAGGTCTAGGCCGGGCACCGCTTCCTACACGGGTACACCACCGCCCGAGGCTGCGTCCAGTCGAGGACGCCGGCCTCCCTCGTCATTCTGCGACATACGACAGGGTCTGATTCCCCACCGTCAGGTCGATTCGGAGGTGCCGCGGCTCGTCCTCGTCGCGGGCCAGGCGGAAGTGTAGCTGGAGCTGTTCGCCCTCCGTCACGGGCCGCGGCGTGAAGGCGAAGTAACTCTGGGACCAGTGGGTCTCCGGGAAGTCGCTGCACGTGTCGAGGACGACGTCTTCGGCGAGCGTCGCCACGAACGAACCCACGAAGCCCGACAGCACGCCGTCGCGCATGACCGTGAAGGTCACCGTGTCCTCGACGAACGGGTCGTCGGCCTGGGCGGTCGCGAGGTCGAGCGCGACGAGGGTCGTCGGATCCGCCAGGCGCGCGGCGGGCTCCACCCGCAGCTGCTGGACGCGCCCTTGTTCGAGCTCCTTCGCTTCCAGCGAGGACATGTCGATCCCGTGGACGGGGCCCCGCCAGAAGCCCGGGCCGTCGTGCCCATACAGGACGGGGTCGTCGACCGGCGCGATCTGGAGCGCCACGTGGGACGGGAGCATCGCGCCGCCCTCTCGGAGGTTCGCGTCGCGCGCCGCGAAGACGTCGTCCAGCATCCCCTCGACGAACGCGAGGTGGCCGAGCCACTCGCTGACGAGGACGTCCACCTTCTCGGGGAGCACCAGGTCGGCGGCCGGGCCCTGGAGCACCTTGACGCGCTCGCTCAGCCCGTTGGCCTTCACGAGGTTGGCGGCGGTCTTGGCGATCTCGGCCTGGTCGATCGCGTAGACCTTTTTGGCGCCCGCCTTCGCGGCGAGCATCGCGAGGATGCCGGTGCCGGTACCGACGTCGAGGACCACGTCACCGGGCTTCACCGCCGCGCGAATCGCCTTGGCGAACGCATCGGTGCGTCGGCGGTCGGCCACCATCCGGCGCTGCAGCTCGAGATCGCCGTAGCGCGAGAAGTAGTACTCCACGTCCGCCGGCATACGTGTTGATCTCGCGGCGAGCAAAGACTATTCGCGGACCCACTCATGAAGCGCGCGGTGTTGGTTGGTGGACTGTCTTGCTTGATCGCCTGCGGGTCGTCCCAGACGAGCGGCGACGTGGCGGCGCCGCCCGTCTCGACGAGTACGACGAGCGCGGCCGCACCGCCTCCGCCGGCCGCGGACGCTCCGCCCGCGCGTGACCCGAAGGTGGCGCACGTCCCGGTGATCGCGCTGTCGGACTTCCACGGCTGGCTCCTCCCGCTCGAGCCGAAGGGCTACCCGCGCTACTTCGGCGGCGTCGCGAACCTCGCCGGGATGCTCGAGCACAAGGAGAAGCTCGCGAAGGGGGACGCGATCATCCTCGACAACGGGGACATGTGGACGGGGCCGACCGAGTCGACGCTGCTGCGCGGTGAGTCGGTCATCCAGGCCTACAACGAGATCGGCTTCACGGCGGCGAACGTCGCGAACCACGAGTTCGACTTCGGGTTGGAGATCCTCCGCGCGCGCGTGAGCGAGGCGAAGTTCCCGTTCCTCGGCGCGAACATCGTGAAGGCCGGGACGAACGAGTCGCCGGACTTCGTGAAGCCGTTCACGATCGTCGAGCGGGACGGCGTGAAAGTCGGCGTGCTCGGGTTGAGCTACGTGGGGACGCCGCAGACCACGCTCGCCAAGCACGTGAAGGACCTCGAGTTCAAAGGCTACAAGGAGACGCTCGAGACGTTCGTTCCGAAGGTGCGCGAGGCCGGCGCCGCCGCGATCGTCGTGCTCTTCCACGACGAGGCCTCGATCGCGAAGTCGGTGATCGAGTCGATGCCCGACCTGAAGGTCGCCGCCGTCGTTGCGGGTCAGAACCACCGCAAGGAGCAGTTCGAGGTCCGCGGGATCCCGATCGTGAACCCCGGCCCGTTCGGTCGGAGCTACGTGCGCTTCGACCTCGCGATCGACCGCGACACCAAGACGCTCTCGGGCGTGAAGCACGAGATCGTCGACATCACCGGGGATGTCGGCGCGCCGCCCTACCCGCCGTCGCCCGCGCTCTCCGCGATCGCGGAGGCCGCTCGGCAGAAGGCGACCCGGGGGCTGTCGGAGCAGGACCTCGGTCGGCTCTCGCAGGCGCTCCCGGTCGGCACGTTCGCGAGCTCGCCGCTCGGGAACTTCGTCGTCGACAGCTGGCTCACCGCCATCCCGGACGCGGACTTCGCGATGCTCAACCACGGCGCGATCCGCCAGCCGATCGCCGCGGGCGCGGTGCGAGTCGGCGATCTGCTCAGCGTGATGCCGTTCGAGAACAACCTCTACGTGGTCACGCTGACCGGCGACCAGCTCGCTTCGCAGCTCGCGATCAACGGACCGATCGTGGGCGGCATGACCTGGAGCTACCGCGAGCGCGACGGGCGACGCACGGTCGTCTCGATGATCGACCAGCGCGGGCAGAAGATCCGCCGCAACAAGAAGTACCGGATCGTGATCCTCGACTTCATGTACACGGGCGGCGACGGCTACGAATTCAAAGAGCTCGACACCGCCCCCGTCGACAGCGGCCTGTCGTGGCGCGAGCCGGTGATGCGCACCCTGCGCACGGCCGAGGCGACCAACCGCAAGGTGAAGGTCCGCACCGGCGCCCGCGCGCGCAAGGTGCGCTGAAGCGCCCCGCGCGCGGTCCATCGCGACACCACTCCGTCGAGCCGCCCTTCATCGAATCGCCTCTTCGTCGAGTCGCAATTCCATCGAGCTGCCATTCGCCGAGGACGGATGGCTACCCCTCGGCGAATGGCAGTCGACGGATGCGTCGGGAGGACGCGGTTGCAGAACGGTGGAGCGACGCGTGCGCGTCGGACCGTGCTTTCGAGGCGGCGCGGAGCGCCGTGACGGACGCGGACCCGGTCGCGCGGATCAGCAGCGACGGTAGACGCCGCAGACCACGCCGAGGATCGACGTCGAGCGGAAGTCCTTCTTCCGCACGATGATCGGCCCCATCGACGCGTTCTCCGGCACGAAGTGAATCGCGTCGCCCTTGGGGACGTATCGCTTCACCGTCGCCTCGCCGTCGATCATCGCGACCACGATGTCATTCGTGCGCGCCTCGATCTGCTTGCGCACGAATATGTAGTCCCCATCGAGGATGCCGGCGTCGATCATCGAGTCGCCGGTGACGCGGAGCGCGAAGACCTTCGCGCCGCGCTGGTCGCCGAGGAAGAAGCTGTCGATCCGCACGGTCTGCTCGGCCTGTTCGTCGGCGAGGATCGGTGAGCCGGCGGCGACGCGACCGAGCAGCGGGATCTCGATCGTGTCCGCGTTCGCGGGGATGAGTGTGGAGACGACGTTGCTCGCGTCCCGGACCTCTTCGGGCATGTGGACCGGACGCAGCGCGCGGGACTTGAGCCCCTCGCGGACCAGGTACCCCTTCCGCTCGAGGGCCTTGAGGTGATCGTTCACCCCGTTCGTGGACTTGATCCCCATCTCCTCGCCGATCTCCCGGATCGTGGGCGGGTAGCCCTGTTCCTGGATGCGCTTCGTAATGAAGTCGAGGATTTGGCGCTGTCGCTCCGTCAGGCCCTGCATGGTCGCTCCGGACTCTAGCTGAACACCTGTGTACACGCAACATTTGATACCCAAAGTTTTTCCGATTCTCTTTCCGTTCGGGTGGCGCGCCGCGTCGGAGGTAGGATGACGGCTTGGTCAAGCACGACGACGACGCGCCCGCCGAGGTCCCGAAGGTACGCACGCCGCACGGCACGCGCGTCGCGCGCGCGATCGTGTGTACGTCGTGCGGGAAGAAGGACACCGTTCAGTTCGCGCCGCGCGACCTGGAGCGCGTGCTGTGCCGACGCTGCGCGGCCGACGTGCTCGGCGTCGTGGATCGCGACGCGGGCATCCGGCCCGAGAAGGCGATGACGTGTAGCGACTGCGGTCGCGTCGAGATGGCGAACTGGCGCGGCGACGATCCGTTCCTCTGTAAGGACTGCCGCCAAGGCATCTACTCCAACCAACAGACGCGCACGAAGAAGGCGGAGCGCGTCGGGGGTGGGAAGGTGCTGCGCGTCCTTCGCCGCAACGAAGACGACTGATTCGATCATTCGTCCGGATTCGTCCGGGCATTCGTCCGGATTCGTCCGAAAATCCGAAATCCATTCGAACGAATCCACCGAAGCGAACGCGGTTCGCGTTGGATCGATTCTTGTTGTCGGGGCCAGGTCTGCGCTCGGTCACCCGCGGTAATCGGACGGGTCGACGTGGAGCTGCTTGAGCCACCGATGGACCTGCATTCGCGAGTAGCCCATGGACCGCGCGACGGCGCTGACGTTCCCGCCGTGTGCCGTGAGCAAACGGACGAG
>JAUHYN010000814.1 GCA_030426505.1 bacterium
CGAGACGTACGCGACGGGCTCTGCGCCGCGGCAGAACCCATGGCGTGCGCGATCCGCGTACTCCTTCTTCGACAGCATCAACAGCGCCTTCTCGACGTTGCCGAACCACACGTTCGGGTCGAGGCCCTCCCGCGCCGCGAGCCGGCGGGCGTCGTAGATGTGGCCCAGCCCCACGTTGTACGACGCGAGGGCGAATCGCATCCGCTCCGCGAACTCGATGTCGGGATCGAAGCGCTTCAACATCCGCGACATGTACTTGATACCGGCGTGTGTCCCGACCGCCGGATCCTCGAGGTTCGTGAAGCCCATCGACGCGCCGGTCTTCGGCATCACCTGGAACAGCCCCTTCGCGCCGACCCAACTCTTCGCCTTCGGATCGAAGCGACTCTCCACGTAGGCCTGCGCCGCCATCAGGCGCCAGTCGAAGCCGTACTTCGCGGCGTACTTCTTGATGACCGTGTCGTACTTCGACAGCTGCCCCGTCTTGTCGACGCGCTCGTCCTGATACTTCACGATCGAGTGCTCGTTCTCGAAGTAGCGCTTCTTGAGGACGTTGTACGTGAGGCCTCGGTAGTGCTTCTTCACGAAGCCGTCGAGATAGGCGCGGAGCCCCTCGGAGTCCGGGCGCACCGCGTAGGCGATCTTCCGCTCGTCGGAGAGCGCGAACGCCGCCTCCACCTCGACCCCGTACGTCTGTTCGATCGCGAGGAGGTGTTCGTCCGCGATCGTGTACTCGATCTCACCGTCGGCGATGCGGCGGAGGAGCACCGGCGTCTCCACGCTCCCCGGCACGTCGACGACCTTCGGCTTCACGCCCTCCGCCTTCAGGCGATCGAGCGTCGCGCGGTAGCTCGACGTCGGGCGCACGTGGATCGTGACGCCGTCCAACTCGCTCGGACCGGTCGGGCCCTCGGAGCCCTTCTTCTTCACGAGCACTTCCTTCGTGAACAGGTACGGCTGAGAGAACGCGACCTTCGCGGCGCGCTTGTCGGTGACGGTCATCTGGGCCGCGATGACGTCGCCCTTGCCGGCGAGGAGCCACGGGATGAGGTCGCCGCGGCTCGGCGGGATCACGGTCTCCAGTCGTACGCCGAGGTCCTTCGCGATGAGGTGCGCGAGCTCGTAGTCGAAGCCGCGCTCGTCGCCCTTGTAGAGGAAGTAGCTGGCGGCGTTGTTGCGCGTGAGCACGCGGAGGACGCCGCGCTCCTTGATCGCGTCGAGGTCGCCCTTGAAGTCGCCCTCCGGTTCCGAGGCCATCGCGCGCTCGATGTGGAAGCGGTCGAGCGCAGCCCGGAGCTTCGGAGCGTCCTTGCGCACGGCCCACGCGATCTCGCGTTTGTCTTCGAGGGCGAAGAGGCGCTCGATATTCGGGTTGTACTGTTCGAACGCCGCGAGCAAGTGGCTGTCGACGACGGTGAGGAGCTTGGCGTCGGACGTCGTGACCTTCTCGACGATCGCGTCGGTGTCCATGATCTCCGGCGCGTCCTCGATCTCGAAGTCGACGTCCTCCTTCCCCGCGAGTTCCTCGAGCGAGGACGCGTAGGACGAGCTCTTGCGCACCACGAACTTCCACCCCGCGAGCTCCTCGGGCTTCGTCGGGAGGCCCTCGGCGCCCTTGCGGCCGATGACGATCTCCTCCACGCCGAGCGTCGACCGCGCGAACGCGACGTCCTCCGCGCGCTCCTTCGTCACCGTGAGCTGGGCGGCGATCAGGTCGCCGCGCCCGTCGAGCAACGCGGGGATCAGCCCCTCGTAGGAGTCGACGAGGACGAATACCGGTTCGACGCCGAGCGTCTCCGCGAACACCTCGGCGTTCTCGAGATCCTCGAGCCACGGCATGCCCGCGCGCGGGAGGAAGCGCGCGCCCGATCGACGCACCAGCACCCGCAGCGTGCCGCGGGCCTGGATCGCTTCGAGGTCCCCCATCGATCGCTCGGTCGCCTCGGCCGTCTGGGTCTTCTTCGCCTTGGCCGCCCGTGCCGTCGATTCGTCCGAATCGGACGGGGCCTCCTTCGACTTGCAAGTCACGTTCGAGAGCAGGGCAGTCGTGGCGACCAGCCACGCGATTCGGCGTCGCACGCCCTCACCCTACAGGGGATCGGGCCGACGTGCAGACGCGGCCCGGTCGCGTTGACAGCGGTACAGGCGCGCGACACGGTGGAGGGGCTCATGGATTCGGGCGGGCCCACCCGACGCGGGCGCGTCGAGGTCGTCAGCGGTGCGCTCACCGGGCTCGTGCGCGAGTTCGACGACGCGCTCACGATCGGGCGACGCGAGGACAACGATCTCGCGCTCACCGACGACCAAGTCTCGCGCGTCCACGTCCGCATTCGTCGCGACGGCGACGCGTTCGTCGTCGAAGATCTCGGGAGCCGTCGCGGCACCGTCCTCGACGGCGAGACGATCGGCGGCGCCTCCCCGCTCCCGCCCGGGTCGACGCTGCGCGTCGGGCAGACGGTGCTGCGATTCACGACGTGTGTCGCCGAGCCGGACACCACCCCGCAGGCGCCGATCTACACCGCGCCGACGATCGTGGCGCGGAGCTTCACGGCTCTGCCCCGCGTCACTTCGTCGAGCAAACAGACGCTCGACCTCAAGGTCGTCCACCTCGATCGCACGATCGCGTCCGACGACCTCGACGGGAAGGACGAGAAGGAGCTGCGCAGCGCGGGCAAGCACCTGCAGACGTTGCTCCTCGCCAACCGGATCATCTCGACGGAGGTCGACACCGAACAGCTGCTCGAGCGGATCCTCGACGCGCTGTTCGAGACGTTCTCCGTGCATCGCGCGGTGGTCTGCACGCTCAACGCCGACCAAACGCTCAATGTCCGCGCCACGCGCACGAAGCGGAAGGACCGTGAACAGCCCCAGATCAGCAGCACGATCGCGTACCGCGCGCTCGAGGAGCGCGTCGGCGTGCTCACGCACGACGCGAGCTCGGACCAGCGCTTCGACGCGCGGCAGAGCATCGTCGATCAGAACATCCGCTCCGCGATCGCGGCGCCGATGATCCACCGCGACAGGACCCTCGGCGTCATCTACCTCGACACCGTCGGCATCGCGCGCCTGTTCACGGAGCAGGACCTCGAGCTGTTGAACGGCATCGCGTCGGCGGCGGCGGGCGCGCTCGATCGCGCGTCGCTCGTCGAGCGGCTGAAGAACACCGCGGCGGAGACGGTGCATCGCCTCGCGGTCGCGGCGGAGTACCGCGACGACGACACCGGGCTGCACATCCACCGCATGAGCGCGTACTCGGCGGAGCTCGCGCGCGCGCTCGGCTACGACGACGCGTTCTGTGACGACCTGCAGCTCGCGGCGCCGATGCACGACGTGGGCAAGATCGGGATCCCGGACCACATCCTGAAGAAACCTGGGCGCCTCACGACCGAAGAGTTCGAGATCATGAAGTCGCACACGACGAAGGGCGGCGCGATCCTCGCCGGCTCGGACTCGACGCTGCTCCAGATGGCGTACCGTATCGCCATGGCACACCACGAGAAGTTCGACGGGAGCGGATACCCCGCCGCGCTCGAGGGTGAGCACATCCCGATCGAGGGGCGCATCGTCGCGGTCGCCGACGTGTTCGACGCATTGGCGTCCAAGCGCTGCTACAAGCCCGCATTCGCCCTCGAGGACTGTTTCCGCATGATCGAGGAGGGGCGCGGGAAGCACTTCGACCCCGCCGTCGTGCGCGCGCTGTTCGACTCCAGGTCTCGAATCCTCGCCATCCGGGAACACTACGCGGAGCTCGAACGGCACGCGGATGCCCTCGGTGAGGAGCCCAGCTTCGAGAACCTCTGGAAGCGATCGACGGCCCTATCGTAGACTCCCGCCGTGCTGGCCTCCGGGACCACGATCGGCCGCTACGTCGTGCTCGACCAACTCGGCGAGGGCGCGATGGGCGAGGTCTATCGCGCTTGGGACAACGCGCTCGATCGGGTCGTCGCGTTGAAGCTGTTGCTCCCGATGCGCGCCGAGAGCCCGGCGGCGCGCAAGCGCTTCAACCGCGAGGCGCGTCTGTCGGCGCGCATCAATCACCCGGCCGTCGCGCACATCTACGACGTCGGCAACTTCGAGGACGTGCCGTTCATCGCGATCGAGTTCGTCCCGGGCAAGCAGCTCCGCACGGAGATGAACGGGCCGATGAATCCGGTACGGATCATCGCGCTCGTCCGTCAGGTCCTCGACGGCCTCTCCGAGGCGCACCGCCAGGGCGTCGTCCACCGCGACCTCAAGCCGGAGAACATCATGATCTCCGGGCGCGACCAGGTGAAGCTCCTCGACTTCGGCCTCGCGAAGCCGATCTACGAAGACGCCGGTGAGTCCACGGACCTCTCGCACACCGGCCTGACCGGGACGCCCCGGTACATGGCGCCCGAGCAGATCCAGGGTAACCCGATCGACGCGCGCACGGACATCT
>JAUHYN010000815.1 GCA_030426505.1 bacterium
CCACTCATCGGCGCCGTGAGGACACACTCCTCGACGACGCTCGTCGCGCGCGCCACGTCCGAATGCGCCGCGAGGATCGCGATCTTGGCGGCTTCCGCTCGAGCGCGCGCAGCCTCGGCGTTGCCCTTCGCGGCGCGGGCCTGCCCGCGCGCGGCGCGGAGCTTCGCGTCGAGCGCCTTCACCTGCTCCGAGAGTTGGGTCGCCGCCGCGTTCGCGCGGTCGAGATCCATCTCCGTCGCGCCGCCCGAACCCTCGAGCTTCGCGAGGCGCTCCGCCTGTCGCGCGCTCGTGCCCTGATTGGCCTCGAGCGCCGCCTTCTGCGCGTCGGTCGCGCCGATCTGCGCCGCCGCCGCTTCGAGCCCCGCGATCGCGGAGGTCGCCTGCGCCGCCGCCGCGTCGGCCTGTCGCTTGGCGGCGTCGTGCTTCGCGTTCGCGGCGGCGAGCATTGCCCGCGGCTCGTCACACAGGAGCGTGGCGATCCGATCGCCGGCCTTCACGGCCTGACCCTCGACCACGTCGATCGACTCGATCCGCGCCGCGATGCGCGCGGCGACGTCCACGGTCGTCCCCTCGACGATCCCCGACGACCCCGCGGGCCCCTCGGAGGCCGCCTGGTTCTCGCGGACCTTGTAGAACAGCGCCCCACCGATCCCCGCGGTGATGATGACGAATAGAATGATGATTCGCTTCATGGTTGTTGGCTCCCGATCGCGACGCCGTGGACGAACAGCCGCTCTGCGCACGCGAGCGCGAGCTCCAGCTCCGCCTTCTTCATGGCGACCTTCGCGCGATCCACTCCGAGCTCCGCCGTGTAGACGTCGAGCTCCGTCCCCGTGCCGGCGGCGACCGCCGTCTTCGCGACCCTCAGGTAGATCTGGGTCTCGTCGAGCGTGCGCCGCGCCGACTCCAGATCGGCGCGCGCCGTCGCGTCCTTCGCTTCGACCTCGGCGAGGCGTCGCTCGAGCTGCCGACGCGTCGCCGTCGACATCGCCTCCAGCGCCGCCGCGTTCTCCTCGAGCTCGCGGGTCTGCGCGCTCCTCATCGCGCCGTCGAACGCCAGCCACTCGAGCTTCACGCCCGCGGTGTAGACCGGCCCGAGCTCGAGCTGGAGCGCGCGCGGATACGACAGCCCGACCGTCGCGAAGAGATCGATCGTCGGGAAGAGTCCACGCGACGAGCTCTTCGCCATCGACAACGCCGCCTCGCGCTGGTGCCGCACCTTCGCGAGGCGCGGGTTCGCTTCGACCCCCGGGATCTCGACCGCACCCGCGAGCGCGGCGAGATCGCCCGTGAGCTCCGGCGCGGCCTCACGCCCCAGAAGAATCGCGAGTTGCCGCGTGTAGCGCGCGCGCTCGTTCTTGGCGCGGGTGAGCTGCGCTTCGAGATCCGCGACCCGGACCCGCGCCTGCGCGAGCGCGACCTCGCTCTCCACGCCCGCTTCGGCGCGCATCGCGATCCTGCGCTCGTCCGCCCGCGCGACCTGGAGCGACGCGTTCGCGATCGCCTCGACGTCGCGCGCGTACAGCGCCGCGAGGAACGTCGCGCGAACACCGTACGCGAGCTCGGCGCGCGCGGCTTCGGTGTCGGCCCGCGCAGCCTGCGCGCTCGACTCCGCGGCGTCGGCGCGACCGCCCCGCGTCAGATCGAACAGGCGGTAGCCGAGGACGAGGTCGGCGTTGAAGTGGTGGACGTCGTCGATGTCTCCGACCGGCTCGAGCCCCGGGATCGGGGGCAACTCGATCGGGAGCTGGTTCTTCGGTGAGCGCGCGACGTACTGCGCCTGCACCGAGACGCGCGGGAGGTAGGCCGAGTCCGCCTTGTCGATCGACGCCTCCGCGGCGGCCCGGCGGTGCGCCGCCGCCGACAGCTCGGGCGCGGAGTCGAGCGCCTCCTCGACGGCGGCCTGCATCGTCAACGGCGCGGCCGCGAGCGCGGCCAGGAGCGAGAGTGAAACCGTCACGCGCCGGACCGTTCGCAACTTCGGGGCCAGCGCCGCGGCGGCCTTCTGCGCGCCGTCCCTGTAGAGACCCCGACCGCTCGGGGGGCCGCACCTGTAGAAAATCCGACAGGCGCGCTACACGAACGAGATGTCCGGCGCCCCGGCACGTTTGTCGCAAACGGAGGGCGGGCCGGTGCCGCAGTCGTTCGTCACGAAGGAGTCGCTGAGGCGACGGGAGATCAGTCGCATCGTGCGCAGCCTCTCCCGCGCGCGCGCCGGGGGCCTGACGTTCGCCATCCTCGTCATCGCCGGCCTCGCGCTCTGGGATGAGCAGCAGTGGCCGGGGTGGTTCGTGGTCGGCGCGGCGATCGTCTTCACGCCGATCGCGATCTTCGACTTCGTCCGCATCGCGCGCGGCGGAGACTTCCTGCTGTCCAGCCCCGCGATCGACATCGCGTTCGGGCTCCTGATCCAATCGGCCGTCATCCTCGTCACCGGCGCGGGCGAGAGCCCGTTCCTCGCAGTCTACGGCGTCATCGCGCTGGTGAGCGGGGTGGTGCTCGTCGGCCGGCGCGCCTGGTGGATGCTCTTCGTGGTGTGGGCGGCGATCTGGACGCAGGTCCTCGGGACGACGCTCGGGTGGTGGCCGCGCCTCTCCCCCGCGTTCTTCGACCTCGCCCCGATGAGCCGGCGTTTCCTCATCACGTACGGCCTCGTCATCACGCTGTTCTGTACGATCCTGTCGCGGGTCGGCGTGACCGTCTCGCGCACCGTCGACAAGATGCTCGACGACGCGATCGAGGCGCGACAATCCGCAGTCGACGTCCTCGCGGATCGCAACCGCGAGCTCGTCCACCTCTCGGGCGCGATCGCGCACGAGCTCAAGAACCCGCTCGCATCGGTTCAAGGGCTCGTCCAGCTCCTCCGCCGCGGCGGAAAGAACAGCGAGCAACGCTTCGAAGTCCTCGAGCGCGAGCTGAACCGCACGCGCGAGATCCTGGACGAGTTCCTCAACTTCTCCCGCCCCCTCGGAGAGCTGACCGTCCAGCCCGTGTCGATCGCGTCGGTCTTCGCCGAACTCACGACGCTCCACGAGGGCCTCGCCGCCGAGCGCTCGGTCTCCATCGCGCCGTTCGAAGGCGCCGACGTGACGCTCGACGGCGACCCCCGCAAGCTCGGCCAGGCGCTCACCAACCTCCTCGTCAACGCCATCGACGCCACGCCGGAGGGTCGAGCGGTCCGCTGGCTCGTCACCGAGCGGCCGGGCGAGGTCGTCGTGGGCGTCCGCGACGAGGGGCCCGGGATGTCCCCCGACCTCCTCGCGCGCGCTACGCAGATCGGCGCCACGACCAAACCGCACGGCAGCGGCATCGGGCTCGCGGTCGTACGCACCATCGCCGAGCAGCACGGCGGCGCGCTCCTCCTCGAGAACCACCCGGACGGCGGCTTCGTCGCCGCGCTGGTGCTCCCGACCGACGCCCGTCCCGCCGAGGCCCCGTGATCGGTATGGTAGGGCCGATGGCGGAAGAGCGGCCCAGGGTCTTGCTCGTCGACGACGACGCGGGCGTGCGCTTCACGCTGCGCGAAGTGCTCGAGGAGTTGGACGTCACGGTCGAAGAGGCCGCCGACGGACAACGCGCGATCGATCGCCTCGACGAGGGCCCCGTCGATCTCGTGATCACCGACCTCCGCATGCCGAAGGCCGACGGCATGGCGGTGCTCGATCACGCCCTCGCCCACCACCCGGGCATCAAGGTCGTGTTGATCACCGCGCACGGCTCCGAGTCGGCGGCGGTCGAAGCGATGAAGCGCGGCGCGTTCGACTACTTCCCCAAGCCGTTCGACGTCGACGAAGTCGCGCGCGTCGTCACCCGCGCGACGGAGACCGCGCGGCTCGTCCACGAGAACCGCCGCCTGCGCGCCGCGCTCCACCTCAGCCAACACATGATCTTCCGCTCCGAGAAGATGCGGCGCATCGCCGAGGTGGTGGAGCGCGTCGGACCGAAGGACGTCACCGTCCTCATCCGCGGGGAGAGCGGCACCGGCAAGGAGCTCGTGGCCGACGGCGTCGTCGCGACGAGCGCGCGACGCGAAGCGCCGTTCGTGAAGTTCAACTGCGCCGCGCTCCCCCGCGAAGTCGCCGAGGACGAGCTCTTCGGACACTCCGAGGGCGCCTTCACCGGCGCGGTGAAGCGACGCGAAGGCCTGTTCGGCCGCGCCGACGGCGGCACGCTCTTCCTCGACGAGATCGCGGAGCTCGATCTCTCGGTGCAAGGCAAGTTGCTCCGTACGCTGCAAGCCGGCGAGGTGCGCGCGGTCGGTGACGACGCCCCGCGCCGCGTCGACGTCCGCATCATCGCCGCGACCCACGCGGATCTCGCGAAGCGCGTCGCGGACGGCACGTTCCGCGAGGACCTCTACTACCGCCTCAACGTCGTGCAGATCGCCCTCCCCCCGCTCCGCGAGCGCCCCGAGGAT
>JAUHYN010000816.1 GCA_030426505.1 bacterium
TCTGCGGTGTGGGTCGGGCACGCGACGGTGCTGCTGCGCATCGGACCGCAGCGCGTGCTGACGGATCCGAACCTCAACGGCGCGCTGTTCCTGCTGCCGCGACAGACGCCGGCTTCGCTCGAACCGGAGGACCTCCCGCCCGTCGACGTGGCCATCGTCAGTCACCTGCACTTCGATCACTACGATCGTTACACGCTCGACCGCCTCCCGCTCGACGTCCCGGTCGTCTTCCCGGCCGACAGCGCGCGCTACACGACGAACCTCGGGCGACGGAAGGCGGCGCTCGAAGCGTGGAGCTCGGTGCGTGTCGGCGGACTGAAGATCACGGCGGTGCCGGTCGCGCACTTCGGCGGGCGCTTCGGCTTCGACGCGCTGTGGAACGCCTCGTACACGGGCTACGTCATCGAGGGGTACGGGCGCACCGTCTTCTTCGCGGGCGACACCGGCTACGACCCCGAGATGTTCTCCGAGATCGCGCGTCGCTTCGGCCCCATCGACTTGGCGCTGATCCCGATCGCGCCTTACCGCGGTGACCACGGCAACGCGGTCCACGTGGATCCGTCGGAGGCGCTGCAGATCTTCGAAGACGTGGGCGCCGCACACATGATGCCGATCCACTACGAAGCCTACTACGGTCCATTCAGTGGAATGTTTGCACCGCGACGAAAGCTCGAGCGGTTGGTGCGCGAGCAGGGGCTCGACGGGCGGGTGCATGCCGTCCGCACCGGACAGCGGCTCGTGTTGCCGCGCGGCCGGGAGGTGTACGTGATCGAGCGGCCCGGCTCCGAAGTCTTCGCGCGACGGCCCGCGCGCTGAACGGTGGTACGATGGCGCCGCGCCGCCGGGCGCTACGGTCATCGATGCGTCGTCGTGGTTCGACTCTGTACCTCTGGGCCGCGCTCGTCGCGTGCGGGGCCGCGTCCTGCTCGGGCGAGTCACCGCCCGCGGGGGCGATCGATGCGGGGCGAAGCGACGGGGGCGGTCGCGACGCGGGCCTGGTCGAGGCCGACGCGGGAGACGTGGATGGCGGTGTGTCGCGCGACGGCGGTGCGCGCGACGGTGGTGGTGCGAATGACGGCGGCGTACACGACGGCGGGGTGCGCGACGGTGGTGGTGCGCATGACGGCGGCGCGCGCGACGCGGGGGAGGGCGGCGACGCGGGCGCGATCGACTCGGGGCCTCGCGATGCGGGGCCTCGCGATTCAGGTCCTCGCGATGCCGGCCCTCGCGATGCGGGGCCTCGGGACGCCGGGCCGCGCGACGCCGGTCCTCGCGACGCCGGCGGGCTCCCCCCGGTGACGTGCAACGAGCCCGGCCTGGTCACCCAGGTCATCACGGACTCCGCGTCGAGCGGAACGCCGGACACCTACTTCATCTCCGTCACGCCGGGCGATCCGTTCTGCGCCTCGATCACTGGGGGCGGGAGCGGGACGTGGGGCGTGACCGTGTCGAACGGGACCTCGGCCGGGATCTACTGCTCCAACCAGGCCGACTGTCGACTGTGGGTGCCGGCGGGCGAGATGACGCTCCTCGTTACGGCGCTGACCTCGGGAATCGGCGCGTACACGCTGACGCTTCGCACGGTCCCGTGATCCGTCATGTCGTTAGCACCTACGTCAGCCGCGCGCTCCGCGCGCGCCTTCCTGGCACAGCTCGAGTCGAACGTCCCTTACGGGACCTTCGCTCTCGCTAGAACGTCACCGAGCCGTCGGGGGGGGCGTTCTTAGTGAGCTTCGTCAGGAGCGTGGGCATCGGTTTGCCGTCGAGGCGCCGGTACACCATGTACGTCTCGAGGACGCGGCGGATGTAGCGGCGCGTTTCGCGGTAGGGGACGCGCTCGACGAATTCGTCGAGGGGCATGCCGCCGAAGCTCTCGAGCCAGGAGTCCATCGCACCGGGGCCCGCGTTGTACGCGCCGATCGCGGCGGGGAGTTGGCCGTCGTAGCGCTCGAGGAGTTGGCGCAGGTACCACGCGCCGAGCCAGATGTTCGACTCGGGGTTGCGGTAGCGGGACGAGTGGATGCGCGCGCGCTTGTCGCGTTTGCCGATGCGCTTCGCGGTCGTGGGGAGGAGCTGCATGAGCCCGCGCGCGCCCGCGTGGCTGCGGACGTACGGGCGGAAGTGGCTCTCGGTGCGCATGATGGAGAGGATCAGATCCTCTTCGACTTCGTGCTGCTTCGACGCGACGTCGACGTAGTCCTCGAACGCGCGCGGGTACGCGTGCCGCCACGCGCGCCACGCGTAGGGCTCGCCGGTCTCGAGGTCGCCGCCGTCGTCGGTGATGCGCATGCCGATGCGGAACGCGAGGTGGTGCGCGCCGAGCGTGTGCAGCAGGTCCGCGATCATGGTGCGGCCGCGGGTGTTGCGGATCTTGTGGAGGGCGTCGTCGACCGCGGAGAGCTCTTCGAGCGTCTCCCGCTCGAGGCCTTCGCGGTTCAGCGCGACGGCGCGGTCCACGCCGACCGGGCGCGTGGGGCCGAGGAGCTCGACCACGTGCGCGAGCGTCGCGCGCTTCGGCGCGGGCGGAGGCGGATCGAGGACGGTGACCTCGCCGAGCTCCTCGAGGCGCGCCATCGACCAGAACCCGTAGTAGGACAGCGGCTTGCTCCGAAGGACCTCGCGGTACTCGGCCTTCGCCTCTTCGACCGCCTTGTTCTTGTGGTGGATGCGCCCGAGCCAGTAGCGCGCGTGCGGGACGAGCGTGCTCGTGGGGTGGTCCTCCATGAGCTGCGTGAACGCGCGGCGCGCCATGCCCTCGTCCTTGCCGAGGTACGCGGCCCAGCCGGCGTACCACAGGGCCTCGGTGCGCTTGCTGCTCTTGGCGTGCTTCTCGGCGAAGCGGAGCATGCGCTTCGTGGCTTCGGCGTAGTCGCCCGCGTTGTACGGGATCCAGCCCGCGAGGTACTCACCGCTGTCGGCCTCGGAGCTGTTCGGGAACTTCTCGCCGAGGGTGTCGAACCACTTGATGGCGACGGCGTCCTCGTCCTTCGCCATACCGATGCGCCCGAGGCGGAACAGGATCTCCGGGCCGTCGTGTTTGTCGAGGCCCGCCTTCACGAGGCGCTCGAGGACGGCGCGCTCGTCGTCGCGGCGGCGTTGGCGCTCGAACATCTCGGCGCGCAGGCGCTCGATGCGGGGGAGCAGCGCGGGCGCGGATCGTTCGAGGAGCGTCATCGCCTTCTCGGCGTCGCCGTACGCGCGCGAGCGGATCAGCGTGCGGATGCGCGACAGCTCGAGGCGGTTGCTGGTGGTCGGGACCTTCACGCCGGCCTGGGTGAGGTCCGCGATCATACGGTCGGCGCCGCGCGAAGCAGACGACGTCGGGAAGTCGAGCAGGAGCTGCCACGCCTGATCCGCGGCCTCTTGCTTCTTGCCGAGCTTCACGAGGATCTGCGCGCGCGTCCACATGAGGTTCGGCTTGCGCGCGATGCGCCGCACCGACAGCAGCGCGTCCACGTACTCGAGCTGCAGCGTGTGCTCGCCGAGATCGCCGAGCACGTTGACGAGCCCGCGCGCCGCGAGGAGCGCGACGTGTTCGAGCTGCGCGTGTTCGATCGCCTCGAGGTACGCCTTCTTCGCCGCCTTCTTGCGGCCGAGCGCCATGAGGGCGTCGCCGCGGAGCAGCGCTTCGCGATCCTTCAGGAGATCGAACTTCGACTGCGACAGCGCCTGGAGCGCCTCCGCCGGTCGGCCGCGCGCGAGGGCCTTCTTCGCCAGGGCGTACGGGCGCGCGGAGCCGGGGAGGGGCTTCTCGATCCCCGCTTCACGGACCTGGAAATCGATCGGTCCGGCGGCCGCGGGGGCCGCGAAGAGGAGCGTGGCGAAGCCGATGAGCGCGAAGCGAGGCACTACCGGATCTAAAGGTTGATGATGCCCTGACGAATTCCCTCGGTGACCGCTTCCACACGGTTCGTCACATCGAGCTTCTCGTAGATGTGCTCGAGGTGCGTGCGGATCGTGGCTTTGGAGAGCCCGAGGACCTTCGCGGCTTCGTTGTTGGACAGACCCTTCGCGATGATTTGGAGGATCTCCAGCTCGCGATCGGTCAGGACACTCTGGATCTCACCCGGCGGTCGGTCCCCATACCCGTTGGGGCGGTCGTTGACCGACGCCCCGATCAGGCGGAGCAGCGCGCGCGCGAGGTTCGGCTGGATGACGGCGCCGCCGGCCTTCACGTCCTTGATGCCCTCGACGATCTTCTCGACCGGCGTGCCCTTGAGCAGGTAGCCGGCCGCGCCCGCGGCGATCGCCTCGGTGACCTTCTCCTCCTCGTCGAAGATCGTGAAGATCAGGATCTCGATCTCGGGGTGGCTCGCCTTGACCTTGCGGGTCACGTCGATGCCGCTCATCTGGGGCAGGCCGAGGTCGAGCAGCAGGACCTCCGGTTTCACCTCCTCGATCTTC
>JAUHYN010000817.1 GCA_030426505.1 bacterium
CCGGAAGGGCGGCCGACAGGCCGCGCGGCGAGCAGGCGCGAAGGGAGCCGCGAAAAGCGGAGCGGACTTCCGAACGCTGGCACTCGTCAGCGCGCGTCGCAGCTCGCGTCGCAGCCGGAGCAGAACTTCAGCGAGAGGTGTTCGCGCGGCGTGAGGTACACGTCGCCCTGGCGCGTGACGCCCTCGACCCCGACGTCGATCTCGAGCGTCCAACGATCGTCTGCGTCCTCGAGTTGTTCGCGGACCTTCGACGTCTCGAGCTCGTCGAGGAGGACGGTCTCGATATTCTGTCGACCGGGCTGAAAGACGAACTCCATGTCGTCGACGACGCGGAGCTCGCGGAACGTCGCCTCGAGCTCGCGCGAGTCGCCGGTGCGGTACGGGCACGCGCCGCCCGGGCACGTCTCGGCGTAGTCGATCCGCACCGGGCGGATCTCCGGCGCGCCCGGGACGTCGACGAGGAGCTGGACGATCATCTCGTCGCGCTGCGACAGATCGACGAGCACGGACGAGGCGACGTCACCGCACGAGGCGAGACCGACCACTTCGAATTCGGCGGGCACCTCCGTGCCGCCGCAGGCGGAGAGGGCGAGGGCGAGGGCGGGGAGCAGGGCGAGTCGACGCATCGAGGCGAGAATACACCCCGCGTCACCCGAACGCGACCAGCGCGTCGCGCAGGCGATCGAGGCCCTTCGTGAGCTGCTCCATGTCCGCCGCGAACGAGAGGCGGATGTGGTTCGGCGCGCCGAACGGGCCGCCCGGGACGACGACCAGCCCGTGATCGTGCAGCAGGTGCGCGGTGATCGGGAACGTGTCCTCGATCGGGCTGCCGTCGGGGAGCGTGCGGCCGACGTAGCTCGAGAGGTTCGGCAACACGTAGAACGCGCCCGACGGCTCGAAGCACGTCACGCCCGGGATCGCCTGGAGGCGCCCGACGACGAAGCGGCGGCGGATGTCGAACGCGCGCACCATCTCCTCGACTGGCGTCTGATCCCCGGTGAGCGCGGCGAGCGCGCCCTGCTGCATGGGCGACGACGCGTTCGAAGTGGACTGGCCCTGCAGGCGCGTGAGCGCACCGACGAGCGGCTTCGGGCCGCAGGCCCACCCGATGCGGAGGCCGGTCATCGCGTAGGTCTTCGAGCAGCCGTTCACGAGGAGCGTGCGCTCCGCGAGATCCGGCGCGACGTCGAGGATCGAGACGTACGCCGCGTCGCCGTACACGAAGCGGTCGTAGATCTCGTCCGCGATGACGACGACGTCCGGGTGCTCGCGGATCACGTCCGCGAGCGCGGACATCCGCGCGGCGGAGTACAGCGCGCCGGACGGGTTCGACGGCGAGTTCAGGATCACCACGCGCGCCCCCGCGAGCGCGGCGTCGAGGCGGTCGGGCGCGGCGAGGAAGTCCGAGGCCTCGTCCGTCTCGACGATCTCCACTTCACCGCCCGCGACGCGAATCATGTCCGCGTACGACAGCCAGAAGGGCGCGATCACCACGCCCTTGTCGCCGGGATCGAGGAGGCACTGCATCGCGTTGTAGAGCGACTGCTTCGCGCCGGTGGAGACCACGACCTCTTCGGCCGTGTACTTCACGCCGTCGCGGCTGTGGTGCGCGGCGATCGCCTCGCGGAGCTCGGGGACGCCGCCGACCGCGGTGTACGTGGTGTCGCCGCGATCGAGCGAGCGGTGGATGGCGGCGATGATGTGCGGCGCGGTGGCGAAGTCGGGCTCGCCGGCGGTGAGGCTCACGACGTCCTGGCCGGCCGCCTTCATCGCCTTGGCCTTGGCGGCGAGCGTGAGAGTGGCGGACGGCGCGACGCGCGACAGGCGCTGGGACAGACGCATCGCGCATCGGTCTACTCGCCTTTCCCCGAGAACGCGAGTGACTTGGTGGATCGGTCCACGCGTGGCACGGTCGCGCCGGATGGACGACTGTCCCCATCGCCACCTGACGATGCTGGCGCCGAAGACGCACCCGAGGATGCGCTGCCGCCGGTGCGGGTTGACGATCGCCGAGGAGGAGCTCGGAGGTGGGCCTTGCCCGGAGTGCCTGGAGGGCGGCGAGCGCCGCACCGACTTCGAGCGGGTCGAGGTCGCCGTGCGCACGCGGACGCGGCTGCGCTGCGAGGCGTGCGGCCTCTTGCTCGACGCGGATCCGTCGGCTCAGTCGTCGACGCGGTAGTAGCTCAGCGCCGCCTCACCGTACGCGCGCGTGCGTTCGAACGCGATGCGCGGCGATGAAGACTCCACTGCGGCGTCCGTCGCGCGGTGCTCGAAGACGATCCGCGCGCCCGCCGCGAAGATCGGCGCGGCGAGGATCGCCGCGAGCGCGGTCGACGCGATCGCGTAGGGCGGATCCGCGAAGACGAGATCGAACGTGTCGCCGCGATCGGCGGCCCGAGACAGCGCGCGCGCGACGTCGAGTGACCACACCGTGACGTCTTCACGCCCGAGCGCCGAGAGGTTCTGTTCGATCGCGGCGAGCGCCGCGCGGTCGTTCTCCACGAGCGTCACGTGGGCCGCGCCGCGCGAGCGCGCTTCGAGGCCGACCGCGCCGGAGCCGGCGTACAGATCGAGGACGCGCAGATCTTCGACGTCGAACAGGGAGGAGAACATCGCCTCGCGGACGCGATCGGCGGTGGGGCGGGTGCGGGCGCCGCGCGGTGCGACGAGGCGGCGTCCCCCGTGTCGACCCTGGACGATGCGCATCGCGCCGCGGACGCTACACGACGCACATCGTCCGCGTCAGCGCTTCATCGCCCGGCGGTGCCGGTCGACCACAGCGCGCGCCCGTTGCGGTAGATGACCACGTTGCCGTCGTCCTGCACCGAGAGCGTCGCGCCGGGGTTGCCGTGCGTGCCGGGGTGCCACAGCGCCGCGCCGTTCGTGCCGTAGAGGACGAGGTTGCCGTCGCCCTGCATCACGAACGTGGACGTCGAGCGGCCGTTCGTCCGCGTGTGCCAGAGCGCGGTGCCGCCGCGGTACAGGACCACGTTGCCGTCGCCCTGGTGGACGAGGTTGTAGCGCCCGTTGCACGACGTGACGTTTTGATAGGGGCGCAGGGCCTGGTTCGATCCGAGGTGACCGCAGTTGGTCGGCGCGGGCGGCGGCGGAGGCGGCGGCGGCGCGGCGCATGCGGTCGGGCTGGTCTGCACGAGCAGATTGTAGGGGTTGATGTCCGAGCTGTAGCGGCCGTCGGGCGAGACGTTGAAGTGCAGGTGGACGCCGCCGGTGCCGCTGTTGCCCATGCGGCCGATCAGCTGCCCGGCGGAGACGCGCTGCCCCACGCGGACCGCCGCCGACTCGAGGTGGCCGTAGTAGTACTCCCAGCCGCAGTCGTCGCGCAGGCGAACGCGCAGGCCCGAAGTGCTGCTCACGACGCCGACCGCGACCACGCGCGCGTTCGCGACCGCCACCAGCGGCGCGTTCCGGCGCGCGAAGATGTCGATGCCGTGGTGCGAGCCGCCCCAGTCGGAGTTGGCGTTCCGGTCGGGGCATGAGACCGCGCACGTCCCGCTGCTGCAGGTGCGGTGGTCGTAGCCGTCGCTCGCGTGTCCGAGCTCCAGGTCCGCCTCGACGTCGGCGCCTCCATCGGCGCCTCCACAACCCAAAACGAACGAGAACGTCAGCGTACCGAGGAGTGCTCTTCTCATGCTGTCGTTGATAGCGAATCGGTGTCCAGCCGCGGGTAAAAGGTCCGGTAAAACGGCCTGTCACTTCCTGAACGTTTCGCGGGGTCACTCGCTGATCACGACGACGGGGACACCCGCGTCGATCAGGTATCCGCCCGAGTCGTGCTTGAGCGCGCCGCCGATCCCGTGCTTGCGCAGCGACGAGATCGCCGTCTTCACGCGGTTGCGCGCCGCCTCCTCCAGGATCTGCTCGCCCGGCCACCCGACCTCCACCAGCGCGTCGCGCGGCACCGGGACGGCGGGCGACAACAGGCGCCCCTCCACGAGCCTCAGCAGGATCGCGCGGAGCGCGCGCTTGTTCTTGAGGTCGCCGCGCGAACCCGACGGCGCGGTGAACCAGTCGCCGGACGCCGCGACGAACATCGGTGTGGTCGACGTGCGCTCCGCGCCCGCGTCGTCGAGGAGCCCCTGAGCGACGCGCTCGACGAGCCTCACCTCGTGGGAGGTTGCGCCGCCCGACTTCGGCAGATCGCCCGCGGAGAGGATCGCGAGGCGGTGCGCGGCGACGGAGAGCGGATCGGACGCGTCCGGCGCCGACATCATCTCGCGCCTCCGCCGCGCGGCTTCGAAGTCACCGCGCCGCATCTCGATCACCGCGAGCCACCCGGCCATGAACTCACGCGCGCGCGGCTCGTCGCGGACGGCTTCGTAGGACGCCGCGATCCTCAGCGCCGCGGACTCCAGCGCACCGCGCTCGAGATCCACGATG
>JAUHYN010000818.1 GCA_030426505.1 bacterium
CGGAGCTTGCGACGGGTGCAGCTCGTGAGCAGCGACCCGTTCGCGCGCCCGGACATTCGCTTCAACTACTTCGACGAGTCCGACCCGCTCGCGGATCCCGATCTCGCGGCGGTGGTGGAGGGCGTGAAGTTCGTCCGCTCGATCATCGACGAGATGCGCGAAGACTACGACGACGACGCGCTCACGGAGATCTGGCCGGGGCCCGAGGTCTCGACGGATCGCGCGATCGGCGAGTGGGTGCGCCGCGAGACGTGGGGCCACCACGCGTCGTGCTCGAACAAGATGGGGCTCGTCGACGACCCGATGGCCGTCGTGGATCCGTCGTTCCGGGTGATCGGGACGGATCGCCTGCGCGTCGTCGACGCGTCCGTGTTCCCCGAGATCCCGGGGACGTTCATCGCCGTGCCGACCTTCATGCTCTCGGAGCGCGCGGCCGACGTGATCCTGGAGGGGGACTGACATGCGCGGCGCTCTCGCGTTCGTCCTCCTGTTCGCATCCGCGTGCGGCGGTGAGCTCGTGTACTGCACCGAGCTCGCCGAAGAGCTCGTGGAGTGCGACGTCGCTGCGACCGAGCTGTCGTGCGAGCTGATCTCGATCGGCGATCGCATCGATCTGAAGGACGCCTTCGAAGCGCGCGGCTGCGACGCCGTCTGGGGCGACGACGGCCGCGTCGACGATCGCCTCTGCCGCGCCTTCGGCTGGGACTGCCCCGAGCCGCTGCAGTCCGAAGTCGCGGACATCCCGCTCGACCACCCGGTGGTGTTCGTCGGCGGCATCGACAACGGCCCCGACTTCGACTGGAACCCGGACGTCCTCGATCGCATCGCGAACACCACCGGCGTCGCGGTCTATCAGGTCACGCTCGCCGGCTGGGCGCCGCGCGAGGTCCGCGCGCTCGAGCTGTGGCAGACGCTCCGCATCGCCGCCGCCGAGTCGCCGACCGGTCGCGTGAATCTCGTCTGCTACGCGGTGGGCGGGATCGACTGCCGCTACCTCGTGAGCCCCGGTGGCCTCTTCGCGGGCGACGCGGTCGGGCTCGCGGCGACGAGCAACGTGGTCGCGTCGATCACCACGATCGCCACCCCGCACCGCGGGACGGACGTCGCCTCCGCGGCGCTCTACGCTTCGGACGAAGTGCTCGGCGCGCTCCTCGGCCAGCGCGCCGGCGCCGGCCGCGCGGACGCCGACGTCGTGCGCTCGCTGGAGGAGCTCACGCCGGAGGCGATGGTCGAGTTCAACGAGCGCGTCGTCGACGCGCCCGAGGTCGCTTACTACTCGTGGGCCGGCGTCTCGCACTTCCTCGGCGCGTCGCTGTTCGTGAGCGACGCCGCGATCCTCGATCACTGCTCGGGCGACGACGGTACGCCATCCATCTTGCGCCACCCGGACACGCAGGATCGCCTGAGCGATCTCCTCGCGCCGACGGCGCCGTTCGCGGGGCGCACGATCGACGCGGCGGGCGCCACCGCGACCAGCCCGCACGACGGGATGGTGTCGGTGACGAGCGCGAAGTGGGGTGAGTTCCTCGGCTGCGTCGTCGCGGATCACTACGACGTGATCGGGCAGCACCACGACGGCGGCTTCGATCCGCAGACCGGCTTCGACGCCGCGCGCTTCTACGAGAACTGGCTCGAGAAGCTCTTCGAGCGGGGGTTCTGAAGTGATGCGTCGGTTCCTCGTCTTCACGTTCGCGCTCGCGGCCTGCGACGGCCTCGCCGTGGATCAGGACGCCCGCTGCGAAGCGCTCAACCAGTCGATGTACGACTGCCTCGGCGAAGGCTTCCCGGAGGTGTCGTGCGCCGGGATGAGCGACGCCGACCTCGATGCGTTCGTCGACGCGGTCGAGGAGAGCGAGTGCGAGTACTGGCGCGACGCGCTCCCTCAGGACGGCGATCTGCGCGCGTCGTACTGCCGCCTCTACGACGACGGCTGCTCCGCCGCGCGCAACCCGGTGCCCGCGCACCGGCCCACGCGCTACCCGGTGCTGATGGTGAACGGCATCGATGTGTCGTTCGCGTTCCGCTACAGCGACCGGATCTTCTTCGTGATGCGCGAGGTCGGCGGTCACGACGTCCACTTCGCGATCGTCCCACCCTACGACTCCACCGCGCACCGCGCCGCGCGGCTGTGGCAACACGTGCAGGACATCCGCGCCGAGACCGGCGCGGAGAAGGTCAACCTGATCTGCCACTCGCTCGGCGGGCTCGACTGCCGCTACCTCGTGAGCCCCGGCGGCCTGCACTGGGAGGTCGACGCGACGCACGAGGAGATCGTCGCGTCGGTCGCTTCGGTGACGACCGTGTCGACCGCGCACCGCGGCACGCGCGTCGCCGACGCCGCGTTGGGGCTGCTCCCGGACACCGATCGCCGCGAGGCGCTCGACAGCATCGCGACGTTCGTCGGCGAGTGGTTCACGGAGGAGACGCTCGATCGCGACGTCGATCTGCGCGCCTCGGTCACCGCGCTCAGCACGACGCAGGCGCGCGCGTTCAACGAAGCGATCGTCGACGCGCCCGGCGTCTACTACCAGTCCTGGGGCGGCTTCTCGAGGCCGTTCGGCTCCGAGTCCGCGGCGCACGACGAGCGCCTCGCCGAGGTCTGTGCGCTCGACGACGGTACGGTCGCGGTCGGGACGTTCACCGGCGAGCACGACTACCTCGCGACGACGTTGATCGGGAGCTACGAGATGGTCGGGCGCGAGGACGAAGAGCGACCGGACGACATCGAGCCGAACGACGGGCTCTGCACCGTCGCGTCGTCGAAGTGGGGGCGCTTCCGCGGCTGCGTCCCGATCGATCACATGGAGCAACTCGGGCAACTCAACTTGCCCGACGCCAACGTCCGCACCGGGTTCGACGTCGCGTACTTCTACGCGAACGTCGCCGGGGAGCTGGCCGAGATGGGGTTCTAGAAGCGACGTGCGTTACTTCGTGCTGTCAGTCTCGTTGTTGGTCGCGTGCGACCCGGGCGTGGAGCTCGCGGCGCCCGGGACGGTCTGTGCGGAAGCGCAGGATCACTTCCTCGAGTGCGGGGTCGCGCTCGGGATCCTGTCGGGCTCGACGTGCTCGGGGCCGGGGCGCCTCGTCGCGGAGTGCGTGGTGGAGCGCGCGGGGTCGTGTGAGCGGCTCGCGTCGATCACCTACGACGCGTGCCTCGCGGAGGCCGCCGAGCGCGCGGGCGAAGCCGCGGACGGACCGGGCTTCGATCCGGTCAACCTGTTCAATCGCAATCGGGACGGAGAGGGAGACGACTCATGAGTCACCTGAGTGGATTCGAAGCGTGGGGGCGTCGGCTCGCCGAGGCGGTCCTCGATCACCCGAAGAAGGCGGTCGTGGCCTCGCTCGCGACGTTCGCCGTGTTCACGGCGGGCCTGGTCTTCTCCGCGTTTTCGACGGACTACCGCATCTTCTTCGGACCCGAAGATCCGCAGCTGCTCGCGTTCGAGCAGCTCGAGCGCGTGTTCACGAAGACCGACAACGTGTTGTTCGTCGTGCATGACACTTCGGGCGACGTCTTCGATCGCGACACGCTCGCCTCCGTCCAGGAGATCACGGACGCCGCGTGGAAGCTCCCGTTCGCGAGCCGCGTCGACTCGCTCACGAACTTTCGCAGCACGCGCGCCGAAGACGAAGACCTGATCGTCGAGCCCCTCCTCGACGAGCCCGCGAAGGACGCTGCGCCCGCGACGATCGCGCGTGTGCGCGAGACGGCGAAGGGCGAGCCGCTCCTCGTCGGCGCTCTCCTCTCGCGCGACTTCGCGACCACCGCGATCAACGTGACGCTGCGCCTCCCGCGCGAGAGCCCGACCGAAGTCACCGAGACCGCCGCGGCCGCGCGCGCGCTCGCGGCGCGCATCGAGGCGGCCCACCCCGGGCTCGAGATCCGGGCGTGCGGCATGGCGCTCATGAACGATGAGTTCATGGAGGCGTCGATCGAGGACATGTCGACGATCGTCCCGCTCATGTACGCGGTGATGTTGATCGTGATGATCGTGCTCCTGAGGAGCTGGCGCGCGACCGCCGCGATCGTCGCGATCGTCGCCATGGCCTCCGGCGCGACGATGGGGCTCGGCGGTTGGCTCGGCTACCCGCTCACGCCCGTCACGGCCTCAGCGCCGACGATCGTGCTCACGCTCGCCGTCGCGGACGGCGTCCACATCTTCTCGTCGGTGCGTGAGTACCTCGCGGCCGGCGCCGATCGCCGCAGCGCCGTGATCGAGTCGCTCACGATCAACTTCCGCCCGGTCGTGCTCACGAGCGTGACCACGATGATCGGGTTCCTCTGCCTGAACTTCGCCGAGGCGCCGCCGTACTGGCACCTCGCGAACATGACTTCGGTCGGGATCCTCTTCGCGTTGGTCTACTCGGTGGTGCTGCTGCCGGTGCTGCTGG
>JAUHYN010000819.1 GCA_030426505.1 bacterium
ATGTCGTCGCCGAGCGGCTCGACCGGGAGGATCGGCGCGTTCGCGAAGGCGGCCGCGTGGTGGTGCCGGCCCTCGACACCCGACCACGCCGCCTCGAAGGCCGCGTCCACCTCGCCCCTCAGCGCCGGGTCGGCGAGCCAGACGCGCTCACCGAAGCTCCGGAACAAGCGCTCGAACGCCGGCCACACCTTCGATGCGACGACGAGCTCCACGGGCTCCGCGCACCACCGCTCGACGAGGTCCTTCGAGGGCGCGCGCTTCGTCGCGTCGAGCGCGACGTGGATCTTGGGGTGGTGTCCGAAGAACCACCGCGCGTCGTCGTAGCGCTCCCAACCGGCCTGCGACCACGGGACGCCCAACCACACGTGCGCCGCGCCGCGCTCGATCAGCTCCGCGATCCACCGCAGCTGTGCAGGCGTGGTCTTGGCGCCGAGTGTCGCGACGACGGCCGGGACGCCGAGGTAGACGGCGCGCTCGACCTGCGGTTCGACCGGCGCCTCCGGATCGATCTCGCCGACGATGCGCTGCCGCCACGTCGCCGCGTCGAGCTCGCGGTCGTGATAGTCGTCGGACGCGAGGTTCAGCAGCGCGAGATCGCCGCCGGTGCGCGCGACCTGGTTGAGGCCGACGGCGAGGCCGTGGCGTGTGTCGACGCGCGCGAGGTAGGTGAGGCGGCGGAGGTCGGACTGCTGCAGTCGCGCGTAGAGCCGCGCGAGATCCTGAGGGCCGGTCATGCGGCGTCAGCGTACGCGGATCGGAGATTTTTCGTAGCGCTTGAGGACGACCTGCACGTAGCGACGCGTCTCGGCGAACGGAGGAATGCCCCCGTGCTTCGCGACGGCGGCCGGGCCCGCGTTGTACGCAGCGATCGCGAGCTTCAGCGAACCGAAGCGGTCGTACATCTTCTTGAGGTACATCGCGCCGCCGAGGATGTTCTGGCGCGGGTCGAAGGGATCACGCACGCCGACTTCGGCGGCGGTGCCGGGCATCAGCTGCATGAGGCCCTGCGCGCCGGAGCGCGACACCGCGTTGGGGCGGTAGCCGGACTCGGTTCGGATCACGGCGTCGATCAGCGCGGCCGGGAGCCCCGTCACGCGGGACGCCTCTTCGATGAACGGCGCGAGCGCGGAGTAGTTCGTGCGCGAGGGACCGAGCGTGGTGAAGTACGGCTGACGCCCCTCGGGCTCCATGACGTCCGGCTCGAAGTACGAGTCGGGCGGCGCGCCGGGGCGGACGTCGCGCGCGAGGAGGATGCCGAGCGCCTCCGTCTCGTCCCAGTCCATGAACTCTTCGTAGCCGACGACGATGTCGTCACCCATGACGTCGGCGGCGAAGTTGAGCGCCTCCGCCAGGTCGTTCGCGTACGCGGCCACGGGCGTTGACCCGAGCACGAACACCAGGAGCGAGGACACGGAGCGCATCGTCTCGATAGGGTTGTCGGCGAACCCGGAGCCCAGGTTGCGTCAAAAAGATGGGTTGCGCCAGGTGGTGACGTCGGGATGTATGGAAGCCTCCTCGTGGGCGCGCACCACCTCGTTCAGCTCGGGCCGGATCATGCAGAGATCGCGCTCGCTTACTGCCGACGGCGGCCGCACCACACGACATTCGTCGCGGGCTGGATCACGGACGGAGGCCTCGCCGAGAGCCCGCGCGCGCCCCGCGCGTGGCTGTTCGCGGACCTCGACGGGCAGGGCGAGATCCTCGGCCTCGTCTACATCTCGGACACGGGCATCGTGCTCCCGATGGCCTCGAACGAGGACAGCCTGGACGGCCTCGTCGAGATCGCGCGGCGCAACCCGAACGCGATTCGCGTGATCGTCGGCGAGCGCAGCCTCGTCGGGGCGCTGTGGGGTCGCATCGATCGCTTCGGATTCGAGGCACGCATCTCGCGCGACCAGCTGGGCTATTCAGTAGATTCGCAGACGTTCGTGCGCGGTGACTCGCGGGCGCTCGTGTTGGCCGCGGAGCACCACCTCGATCAGCTGGTCGAAGCGTCGGCGGCGATGGCGCGCGAAGAGGCGCGCGACGATCCCCAGGCGCGCAACCCCGTCCTGTTCCGGGCGCGCATCCGCGATCGCGTCGAGCGCGGGCGTGATTTCATCTTCATCGACAACGGGCGCATCTCGTTCAAGTGCAACGTGTCGGCGATGTCGCCGATCGGGGGACAGATCGAGGGCATCTACACGCTGCCCGCGTTCCGACGGTCGGGCCTGGGCCGCACGGGGACGCAGGCCGTCACCGCTTGGGTGCTCGAGCGTGCGTCGCGCGCGTTCCTCCTCGTGAACGACGACAACGATGTGGCGCTGCGCCTCTACGAAGCGCTCGGCTACCAGAAGGTCCTCGAGAGCCGGACGATCTTCGTCAAGTGAGCTCGAGCCGACGGACGATCGCTTCGAGGCGGTCTTCGTCGAACGCGCCGAGCTCGAGGAGCGCGGCGGCGATCGCGCGCAAGGCGAGCTGCGCGCCCTCGTCGTCGAGCGCGTGACCGGCCGCGACCTTCTCGACCAAGAGCCTCAGCTCGGCGCCGGTGGGCGCGTCCGCGAGCTCGATGTCGGCGGACGCGTCGGGGAGATCGTCGACGTCGTCGCTGGCGAGCGCGCGCTCGGCCTCGGCGAGCGCGTCCGGGCCGAGCGGGAGCGGCGCGTCCGACGTACCGGCGGCCGGCTCGGGGGCGTAGTCGTCGGGCGCCGCGATCGCGGGGTCACTCGACGACGGCGCGATCCCGAAGGCGTCCCGCGATGACGAGGCCTCCGCCGCGAAGGCGTCACTCGACGAAGATGCGCGCGGGGGCGCGTCGCGCGAAGACTCGGCGGACACGTCGCTCGACGCGGGGGCCGACGCCAACACGTCGCGCGCGGAGGACGACTCGGCGGGCACGTCGTCGGAAGACGAAGACTCGGCCGACGCGTCACTCGACGACGAAGACCGCGCGAACGCGTCGCTCGACGAGGACTCGGCGGACACGTCGCTCGACGCGGGGGCCGGCACCAACACGTCGCTCGAAGACGCCACCTCGGCGAACGCGTCGCTCGAAGGGGGCGCTGGCGCCAACGCGTCGCTCGAGGACGAAGACCGCGCGAACGCGTCGCTCGTCGAAACGCTCGGCACCGACACGTCGCTCGAGGACGACAACGGCGCGAGCGCATCGGCCGACGACGAAGACCGCGGAGGCGCGCCGATCGCTGCGGCACGCGACGCGTCGGTCGGCGACGCGTCGTACGAAGAAGAAGACCGCGCGAGCGCGTCACTCGGCGCCGCGTCGACCGAAGACGAAGACCGCGCCAGCGCGTCGCTCGAAGACGCGTCACTCGGCGCCGCGTCGACCGAAGACGAAGACCGCGCCAGCGCGTCGCTCGAAGACGACGACGGCTCGAGGGCGTCGCTCGGCGCCGCGCCGATCGAAGACGAAGACCGCGCGAGCGATTCACTCGGAGACGCGTCGATCGAAGAAGACGACCGCGCCAACGCGTCCGACGACGAGGACGAGCGCCCGAACGCCTCGCCGCCCTCGAACCCGCCGCGGTCGCCGGGCGCATCTGCGGTCGAAGACGCGTCACCCGGCGCAGAAGCGGCGCTCACCTCCGACGCCGGCGCCACCGCTTCACTCGAAGACGACGACGACGGCGCCGTCACCTCGCTCGACGAAGACGACGCGTCCGACGACGACACGTCGCTCCCCGCCAACGCGTCGCTCGACGAGGACGACGACCGCGCCAACGCGGCCGACGACGAGTCGCTCGCAGAAGACGACGCCAACGCGTCGCTCGAATCGAGCGCCGGCGCCTCGAACGCGCCGGACGCATCGTCCGCGGCCTCGAAGCGCTGCACCTCGGCCGCGTCGTCGGTGTCCCCGTCGTCGATGAGCGGGTGGCCGGATGCCTCGCCCTCGTCGTCCGCGGCGGGTGTCGCGATTTGCGTGGGGAGGCTGCTGTCCGCCGGCTCCGGGACCGCGACCGCCTCTGCGATCTCTTCCGACGACGGCCGGGCGCTCGGCGCCCACGCGTCGCCCGAGTCGAGGAGGTCGCCCCAGCTCGGGCCGGTGTCGACCTCGTGGGCGGCCGGTTCCAGTGCGGTCGGCGCGGGGATGCTCGTCGGTGCGTCGAGATCCTGAGCGAGGCTCGCGTCGTTCGGGGCGGCGGCTTCGACCGGCGCACCCGCGGCCTCACCAGAGGGCGCCTCGTCCTCGACCGGCGCGCCCAGCTCCACCACCTCTTCATCCGGCGCGGCGTCTTCGACCGCGCTCGGCGCGGCGAGCGCCTCGTCCTCGATCCGCGCTCCGAGCACGACTCGCGCGGAAGCGTTGGTCGGCGCGCCCAACTCCACGGGCGCTTCCTCCGACGCGCCGTGCTCCGCATCGGCGTCGCCGAACGCGTCCGCGTAG
>JAUHYN010000820.1 GCA_030426505.1 bacterium
GTGGCCGAGGATGTGATGCGCCGCCTCGTGACCAAGCGCGAAGGCGATCTCGTCGTCGTTCCGCATCTCTGCCAGCAGCGACGCGGTGAAAATGATGACCGCCTCGCCATTCGGCCCTTCGGTTTGGAACGCGTTCGGCGCGACGGCCGGCAACCTCCAACGGCCGGTCACGACCGCGATGACCGTGTTCACGCTCCAGGCGCGCAACACGGCGGACCCGAACGACGTGGTCGAGGAGTCGGTGACCGTCACCGGCCTCGAGACGCCGACGATCGTGACGTTCGAGGTCTCACCGCTCGAGTACACGCAGGGCAGCACGATGGCGACCGTGACCTGGGAGGTCACGACGACCGACTCCGTGGAGCTGCGACTCAACAACACGCGCGTCACGGGCTTCCCGACGACCGACGCGACGGGCTCGGTGACGATCCCCGTGACGGGTCAGCCGCGCGTCCGCCTCCTCGCGACGAACGCGGTCACGACCGTCGAGCAGTCCGTACAGATCACCTTCGGCTTCGACGAAGCGGAGCCCAACGACAGCGCGCTCGACGCCATCCCGATCCCGGGTGACGGCGTCGGGGTGCGCGGCACGATCTCGGACGCCGCGGACGTCGACTGGTACGTGGTGCAGGTCCCGCAGGACGCGCTGATGTTCGCGCGCGCCGGGTTCGTCGAGACGATGGGCGTCGAGGTCTGCAGCTTCGACACCTTCATCCGCGTGTACACGTCGACGCTCGCGGAGATCGGCAGCAACGACAACGGCCCGGGCGCCATCGCGCCGTGCTCGCTGATCAGCGCGCTCACGCACCCGTTCGCCGAGCAGATGGACGCGGGCACGTACTACATCTCGGTCACCGGCACCGGGACGATGCCGCAGGGCGCCTACTCGCTCGAGGTGTCGTTCGGCGCCGCGCCCACCGGGCTGCCGCTCACGGCGACGCCGGTCGGCGCGCCGGTGTGGAGCATCGGCGGCCTCCAGATGTGGCAGGGCCCGCTCGGGATGACAGGTGAGGCGGTGCCGCCGGAGATCGACTTCATCTACCAAGGCTTCCACCAGTTCGCGGCGTTCGGCCTGATCAGCGTGATCACCGAGCCGCTGCTGCCGATGCCGCGCGACGACTACTCGAACCTGTTGCCGCTGTTCCTGCAGACCTCGAACACGAGCATCACGACGACCTTCCCGTCGACGGCGCTGGTGAACGGCAACGCGATCTACCTCGGCTACACCGTGTACCCGAACGCCAACGCCCCGACGGGCGCGTCGTTCGACTCGGCGAGCGGTCCGATCATCCCGAACGGCGTCTTCCCGATCACGATGAACATGACGATCCAGAACGGTGGCGTGGACTACGTCGTGCCGGACGCGTTCGACATGCCGTCGTACGCCGGCTTCGCGACCAGCGCCGCGCCGCCGCTCCCGGCCGTGCCGAACGCGGGTGACGGCGACAGCCACCGCCACTTCATCACGTTGATCGCGGACCTCGTCGCGGTGACGCCGGGCGGCGCGCTCGCGGGCAACTACACCTGGTCGTATCAGCTGCGCGACGCGACCGGCGCCGGCTACGACTTCACGGTGCCGTTCACCGTCCAGTGACCTCGTGACTCAGCCCGCGCGCAGCGCGACGTAGCGATCGCGATCGATGCGCTCGCGCGCGCTGAGCTCCGCCTCCAACGGCGCCGCCCACTCGGCGCGCGCCGCGGCCGGCCCCGCCGTCAACTCGAACAGCTCCGCGCCGAACCCCGAACCGTAGGAGAACGCGACGAGGCGATCGCCGACCTCGGCACCCGCCAGCGCACGCGCGACGGCGAACCACAGGCTCCCGGTGTAGCTGTTGCCGATCGCGGTGTTCCACTCGAGCGCGGGCACGACCTTCTCGGCGTACAGGCGCGCTGTGTCCTCTGCGCTCCATTCAAAAGATTCGCCGATGCGGTCGACGGCCTTCTTCACCATCTTCGGGAACGGCGCGTGGAAACACGCGGCGCGGAGGGCCTCGAAGGCCTCGCGCGCGTCGCGCTCGCCCGCCCACGAACCGAAGCAGGAGGCCGCGGCGCGCTGGTAGCACTCGAGGCTGAACTTCCCGTCGACGCGCGGGAACGACTCGCCGACCGGGCGCCAGAAGTCGAAGGCCGGCTCGCTATACGCGTGGGCGTCGAGTGCGACGGACGCGACGTCCGGCGTGTGGACGATCATCGCGACGGCGCCCGCGCCCTGTGTGGCTTCGCCCGGATCCTCCGGAGCGTACAGAGCGACGTCGGCGGCGATCACCAACGCGGCGCGCCCGCGGGCGGCGCCCGACGCGCGCCACTCCACCGCCTGCCTCAGCGCGAGCGTCCCGCCGTAGCAGGCGTGCTTCACTTCGTAGGAGCGCACGGCGCCGCGCACGCCGAGGCGGTCCGCGACGAACGCGCTGAGCGGGCGGCTCATGTCGAGCGCCGACTCGGTGCCGACCGCGATGAGTCCGATGTCCTCGACGCGGCCGCTCCAGCTCTCGAGCGCGCGACGCGCGGCGGTCTCCGCGAGGTCGACGACGCCGAACCCGTCCGGGCACAGCGCCATCGTGCGGCAGCCGAGACCGACCGTGTACTTGTCGGGGTCGACGCCGCGGAGGGCCGCGAGCTCGGTGACGTCCATCGCGAGGGGCGGGACCGCGAGGCCGAGGGCCGCGATGCCGGTGGGCTGGGGAGCGTTCGTTTCGTTCATGACGCGTTCGGCGACGCGGGCTCTACCACGCGCGCGCGTCGAGACAACAGAGGCGCGGCGCGGGCGCTTCCCCTCGCTTCAATCGTTCGCGCGCCCGGCGATCGGCAGCGCGAGGAAGAAGCGCGCGCCGCCGCCCTCGGCGTCCTCGACGCCGGTCCGCCCGCCGTGCGCCGTGGCGATCCGCTCCACGAGCGCGAGCCCGAGCCCGAGCGAGCCGCGGTCGCTCTCGCCCTTCTGGAGCGGCTGGAAGATGCGCGCCTTGTCGGCGTCGGCGACGCCCGGCCCCGCGTCGATGATCTCGAAGACGACGAAACCGTCGTCCTCGCTCACGCGCAGCGCCGTGGCGCCGCCGCCGTGGCGCGTGGCGTTGTCGAGGAGGTTGGCGAGCGCGCGGCCGACGAGCGCAGCGTCGGCAACGACGTGCGGATCGCCTTCGACCGCGAGGAGACCGGTGTCGAGGCCCCGGCGCTCGAGCGCGGTCGCGGCGACGTCGCGCGCGGCGAGGTGCTTCTCGTCGACGACGCCGAAGTCGAGCTTGCTGCTCGCGAGGAGCTCGCCGACCAGGCGATCGATCTCCGCGATCTCCGACTCCATGCCGTCGAGCGGGCGCTCGAGCTTCGCCGGGTCCGCGCGGCGCTGGCGCACGAGCTCGATCAGGACGCGGAGGTGACCGAGCGGCGTGCGCAGCTCGTGGGAGACCGCGGCGAGGAGTTCGCGCTGATCCTCGATCTGTTTCTCGAGGCGCGACGCCATATCGTCGATCGCGTCGGCGAGGATCTGCACCTCCTCCGTCCGGTGGCGCGACAGGTTCGTGCGCCGGGAGAGATCGCCGTGACCGATCCCCTCCGCGACCGAAGCGACGTGCGACAGCGAGCGCGTGATCCGGCGCGCGATCATCAACGACGCCATCCACAGCACGAGCCCCATCAGCGCCAACGACACGACCAGCTTCACGAAGCCGCCCGGCGGGTGAACGTCGTCGCGGCAGATCGCGAGGTGACCGAACACCACGCCGTCGCGCGACAGCGGGAGCTCGAAGCGGTGCGGGATGAAGCACTCGACGTCTCCGACCTCCGAGAGGGTCTCGCGATTCACGTCGAGGAGGCGGATCGAGAGATCGAAGTCGCGCGCGAGGCTCTGCGCGGTGGCGTCGCGTTCGGCGGGGCGGTCCCAGACCGGCGCGAACTGGTGCGAGAGGTGGAGCGCGACGCGATCGAGATCTCGACTCCACTCGGTGGGGAGCACGCGCCCGACGAGCCACATGCCCGCGGTGACCACGAGCACCGTGAACAGGATCGACGCGCCGAACCAGTGGAAGATGCGCCGCGCGAGCGGACGCGCCGCGCGCATGCGGCGGTGGTGGTGCGCCCACGGCGGCCACCGGTGCTCGTGGTGGTGGTGCCGACCGTGCCCGTGACCGTGGCGGTGACGGTGGCCGTGCGGGCGGCACCTCACGCGTCGTCCTTCACGAGGAGGTAGCCCACGCCGCGCACCGTCTTGATGAGGCGCGGTGCGGCGAGCTTGCTCCTGAGGTGCGAGATATGGACGTCGACGGTGCGTTCACCGACGGTGACGTCGGCGCGGCCGGCCTCCTCGAGGAGCGCGTCGCGCGGGATCACGCGGCCGGCGCGGCGCGCGAGCGCGTGGAGGATGTCGAACTCGATGCCGGTGAGATCGA
>JAUHYN010000821.1 GCA_030426505.1 bacterium
TTCGGCGGCAAGAAGCAGCAGCTCCTCGACGAGCGCAACCGTCGCGCGACGAACCTCGCCACGGCCGCGGATCGGATCCTCTCGGGGGTCGCGCGCCGGGTGAAGGCGTTCAAGGCCGACGACGAGCTCAACGCGTACTTCGCGTCGGACGCGATGGTGATGAAGCTGCGGCAGCTCGTCGAGCAGCTGCGCGCGCTCGGTGACTCCGTGAAGGCGGACGACGTCGAGGCGCGCATCAAGTCGGCGAAGCAGGACGCGGTCCGGAACCTCCGCGACAAGATCGATCTGTTCGCGGACGGCGACGACGTCATCACGTTCGGGAAGCACAAGTTCACGGTCAACACGCAGACGTTCGAGCTGACGATGGTACCGCGTGACGGCGAGATGGCGCTGCACCTCACCGGCACGGACTTCTACGAGAAGATCACCGACGAGGCGTTCGCGAAGACCCGTGAGTTCTGGGATCAGCACCTCGTCTCCGAGACGGACGAAGTCTACCGCGGTGAGTACCTCGCCGCGTGCATGTTGTTCGACGCCGAGGTCGGCGCGAAGGGCCTGACCATCGAGAAGCTGCTCGAGGCCGGGCACGACGAGGCGGCGCTGGTCGAGCTCGTACGCCCCTACGCGGCGGACCGTTACGAGGAGGGCTACGAGCGCGGCCTGCACGACGCGGACACCGCGAAGATCCTCGAGCGGCTGCTCTCGATCTGGCAGTCGGCGGGGCTCCTCCGCTACGCGCCGCGCCCACGCGCGCTCGCGTGTCTGTTCTGGGCGTTCTACGACGACGCCGCGCAGCGCAAGATGTTGCACCGGCGATCGATGAGTATGGCGCGCCTCGCGAAGGCGTTCTCACACCCGCGCGCGGCGAAGGCGCTCGCGGACGACGCGGCCGCGCTGATGACTTCGTACTTCGAGGCGCACGCGGTCATCGCGGAGCCGGCGGACATCGCGACCGCGGCGCGCTACCTCACCGAGGAGCTCGGGGCGGATCGGCCGCGGTTCTCCACGAGTCAGGAGGCGGCCAAGCTCGAGAATGCGTTCTCCTCGTACCTCGACGTCTCGGGGACGCGGCCGGCATTCGTCGAAGACCTCGACACGCTGACGGCGGATCTCGCGGAGCGCTTCGAACTCGCGGAGGCGTGGATCGAGGCATTCCTCGACGCGTCGGAGAACGACACCGTGCGCGACCTGCGCCCCGCGATCCCGGAGGCGGCGGTTCTGTACCTCACGGAACGGGAGCTCGATCGCGAGCCGAGCGCGGCGCTCACGAAGACCACGGTGGAGGGGCTCCTCGGGCAGCACCCTCGCATCGTCGACCAGACGATGACGCTGCGCCTCGACGAATTCCTCGGGCGCCTGACGGCGTTCGCGAACGTACGCGTGCCGGCGTACGCGGCTTTTCGGCGCGTGCGCCACGCGCTGCTCGAGCGCGAACGCGCGCGACTCCGGCTCGATGAGTTCCAGCCGCGCGTACTCACTTCGTTCGTCCGGAACAAACTCATCAACGACGTCTACCTCCCGATGATCGGCGACAACCTCGCCAAGCAGTTGGGGGCGGCGGGAGAGAAGAAGCGCACGGACCTCATGGGTCTGCTCTTGCTGGTGTCTCCTCCGGGTTACGGCAAGACCACGCTGATGGAGTACCTCGCGAGTCGGCTCGGGATGGTGTTCATGAAGGTGAACGGACCTTCGCTCGGGCACGCGGTGAGTTCGCTCGATCCGGCGGACGCGCCGAATGCGACGGCGCGCCAGGAGGTCGAGAAGATCAACCTCGCGTTCGAGATGGCGAACAACGTGATGCTGTATCTCGACGACATCCAGCACACGAACCCGGAGCTCCTCCAGAAGTTCATCTCGCTGTGCGACGCGCAGCGGCGGATCGAGGGCGTCTGGAACGGCCGCACGCGGACCTACGATCTGCGCGGCAAGAAGTTCGCGGTGGTCATGGCCGGCAATCCGTACACGGAGTCGGGCGAGAAGTTCCAGATCCCGGACATGCTCGCGAACCGCGCGGACACCTACAACCTGGGTGACATCCTCGACGGGCGCGACGAGGTCTTCGCGCTCTCGTACATCGAGAACTCACTCACCTCGAATCAGGCGCTCGCGCCGATCGCGGCGCGGTCGCTGCCGGACGTCCACCTGTTCATCGAGTTGGCGAAGGGCAAGGAGGTCCCGCAGACGGCCTTCGCGCACTCGTACGCGGCGGTCGAGATCGAGGAGATCAAGGGGACGCTGCAACGGCTCTTCCAGGTGCAGAAGACTCTGCTCGCGGTGAACCAGGAGTACATCGCGTCGGCGTCGCAGGACGATCGCTTCCGGACGGAGCCGCGGTTCCAACTGCAGGGCAGCTACCGCAACATGAACAAGCTCGCGGAGAAGGTCGTGCCCGCGATGAACGCGGCGGAGCTCGAGGCGCTCGTGAGCGATCACTACGCGAGTGAGTCGCAGACGCTGACGAGCGGCGCGGAGGCCAACCTCCTGAAGCTCGCGGAGCTCCGCGACGTGATGAGTGACGACGAGCGCGCGCGCTGGGATCAGATCAAGAAGGAGTTCCGCCGTCTGCAGGTCTCGGGCGGCGCCGACGACGATCCGGTGTCGCGGGTGACTTCGACGCTCGGTGCGCTCGGCGAGCAGCTCGACGGCATCAAGGCGCAGCTCGCCGCGGCGGTCGCGAAGTCGGATGACGACGGCTGGGTGGGGCGCCACGTCGCGCAGCTCGACGAGGCCGTGAAGGCGCTCGCGACGCCGCAGTCGGTCAAGGTCGACTTCGAGCAGAAGGCGCCCGCCGAGTTGGCTCAGGTGTTGTCGCAGCAGGTCGCGGCGCTCGAGAAGACGTTGTTGCCGTTGGTGCAGGCGTCGGCGCGGAACCAGGACGAGATTCGCGCGATCAAGGCGCCGCTCGTGGAGCTGATCGAGCTGTTGAAGATCAACGCGCTCACGCCGAGCAACGGCGCGGCGCAGAAGAAGGCTCCGGCGAAGAAGTCGACGAAGCGGGCTTCGAGTTCGGCTTCTCAATGAATTTCGGAAAATTGGGGGGTCGGCGCGTGCTACTCGTCGAGGCGTGAAGTCCTCGAATCTCGCGTCTCTCGTTTTCATTCCACTGCTCGCGTGCGGGCTGTATCTCGCGGGGCAGGCATCGCGCCGCCCGTTCCCCCTCGCCGAAGAGGCCGTGGTCCCCGCGGACGAGGCCGGCGCCGTGTTCGCCCCCTACTTCGAGGCGCCCTACGAGGCGGAGGTCTTCGTAGGGCGGAACTTCCGCTACCCCGTCTCCATCGAGCCGAGCGGCCTCTCGCTCGCGGGCCACGGGCTGCGCTGGGGCACGGACGCGGACGCGACTTCGGGTGGGGCTCGGCGCTCCAGCGTCACGAACCTGTACATCGGTGACGACCCCGCACTCTGGCGTGAAGGCGTCTCGCAGTTCGACCACGTGCGTCAACGGTTCGCGGCGCTGGGCTTCGACGTCGTCTACCGGGCGACCGGGCGACGACTGGAGTTCGACTACGTCGTGGCGCCCGGGACGCCGGTCGGGTCGGTCGTCACGACGGTCGAGGGCGCACGGTCCATTCGAACGAACGACGCCGGAGACCTCGAGGTCGAGACGGACCGCGGGACCGTGCTGCATCGCCGACCGGTGGCGTATCAGGATGGAGGTGAGGGGCATGGGCGTCGGCCGGTGGACGTCGCCTACGCGGTGCTCGCCGAGGATCGCTTCGCGTTCGAGGTGGGCCCGTACGACCGTTCGCGGCCGCTCGTGATCGATCCCATCGTCGAGTACGCCTCGTACCTGGGGGGCACGAACACCGACCGAGCGCCGAGTCACGTCCGCGATGTCGCGGGCAACATCCTGCTGTTCGGTTCGACCGACGGCGCGTTCCCGCAGCCGGGCGGCGCGGCGTCGTCGACGGGGAACGGGAGCGAGCTGTTCTTGGCGTGGGTCAGCCCGGACGGTCAGCAGCTCCTCGGAGTCACGATCATCGGCGGATCGGATCGAGATCTTGCGCAGGCGATCGCGATGACCCCGACGAACGAGCTGGTGCTCCTCGCCAACACGACCTCGACGGACTTTCCGGTCACGACGACGGCGCCGAGCAGCGGAGGTGCCGATCCGGTGCTCATGCTGATTCGATCGAACGGGACGCTCGCGCTCTCGAAGCGCGTCGGGCTCGCCGGCGCCGACCGCGGCGAGGACCTCGCGGTCGATACGCGCGGCGACGCCTACGTCCTGTTCACTCACGAGCAGATCATTCACAGCACCGTCCTCGCGGGCGCGCCGACCACGCCCTCCGACGGCAGCTTCGTGCAGAAGTTCCGTCTTCCGAGCGGTGGGCTCGTGTACTCGACGGTCCTCCCCTCGGACTCCATGACGGCGGAGGCGA
>JAUHYN010000822.1 GCA_030426505.1 bacterium
GAAGCTGATCGACTTCGGCCTCGCGCGCACCGACCTGCTCCCGGCGCGAACGCAGGGCGCGCTCGCCGTCGGCAAGTACGGGTACATGTCGCCCGAGCAAGCGCGCCACGAGCGCATCGACGGCCGCGCCGACATCTACTCGACGGGCGTGATGTTGTTCGAGGTGTTCACCGGCGATCGCCTCGTGGACGAGCAGGACCAGGCCACGCTGTGGCAGCGCGTGCTGAGCCCGAAGCACCGCCCGCCGCGCTCCGTCATCCCCACGCTCCCGAAGGAGATCGACACGCTGGTCATGACGGCGGTCGGCGTGCGCCCCGAGGAGCGCTACCAGGACGCGCAGGAGATGCTCGACTTCGTCGAGACGCTCCGCACCGGGCGCGACGAACGCGACGAATTCATCCGCTACCTGCACCGCCTCTACCCGAAGCTCGACTTCAGCCCGCCGCCGGTGCCGGACCTCGCGAACCTCTCGTTCGACAACACGTCGGAGCACTCGATCATCATCGCGACGTCGCGCGAGGGTGCGCTGTCCGTGTTCGGGCGCGGCGAGCTCCCGATCGAGTGGACGCGGCAGATCGAGACCGCCACCCCGCGAAAGCCGAAGCGGAAGAAGGCGAAGGAGATCGACCGCGTCGTCACGGACGCCGCCGTGCCGAACGAGGAACCGCGGCCGGAGATGGAGGAAGGCACGCTCGTCCGCACGCACGACGAGATCACGGCGGACCACCCGCCGCGCGCTTCCGTCGACGCGCCGACGATGATCGCGCACTACCCGGCCAACCCGATCCGCACCGAGGACACGCAGGCCGAGCGCCCGCCGCCGCGCGAGGATTTCATCGACGAGGACCTCGAGGGGACGATCCAGTCTGCGCCGGTCCTCGGCGTCTCTTCGATCGGGGGTTACCGCGACGACGAGATGACGGTGATGATGAGCGCGCCGCCCGCGGGCTTCTCGAAGCCGTCCGAGCCGCTCGACGAAGACGGTGATGCGCCGACCCGGCTGTCGAACGTCCGCGAGGAGATGCCGCCGCCGTCGGTCATCAACGTCTCGAACCCGGCGTCGCCGCCGCCGGCCGCGAACACGCGCGGGCGCGCCATCAAGGAGCGCGTGATCAAAGAGCGCGTGCGAGGGCGAGAAGACCGTGAGGATCGGGACCGTCGCCCGGACCGGCCGGTGAATCAGCGTCAGCCGATCCAGGTCCACCGCGCGACGGTGCCGACCACGGACCCCGCGGACGTCGAGCGCCGCGCAGAGCCGGCCGGGTTCCGCGCGGACATGGCGCCGGAAGCAACCCTCCCGGAGGCGCCGCCGCGGACCAAGATCGATTGGGTGATGCCGGCGCTGGTCTTCACGGGGATCGGGCTGCTGATCGCGATCGTCGTGGTGTTCGTGACCCGTCTGTAGCGCGCCTCAGTTTTCGTCGATCGCGGCGAGCAGTCGCTTCACGTCGACGGGCTTCACGAGGTGCAGCGCGAAGCCGGCCTCGGCCGAGCGCTCGCGATCCGACTTCTGCCCGTACCCCGTGAGCGCGATGAGGCGCGGCGGCGGAGACAGGCGTGCCCTGAGCTGCGCACCGAGCTCGAAGCCGTCCATCACGGGGAGCCCGATGTCGAGGACGGCGACCTCGGGGTGGAAGCGCTCGACGACCGCGAGCGCGGCGGGGCCGTCCGCGGCGGTCTCCACCGTGAAGCCGAGCGACGACAGCATCATCTCGAGCATCTCGCGCGCGTCGTCGTTGTCGTCGACGAGGAGGACGCGGCGCCCGCGGCGGTGCTCGGCGATCGCGAGGTCTGGGTTCGAGCGCGCCTTGGCGGCGACCTGTGCCGCCTCCGCCTTCGGGAGCTCGACCGTGAACGTACTGCCGTGCCCTTCTCCGAGGCTCGCGGCGCTGACGGCGCCACCGTGGAGCCCGGTGAGTTGTCGGACCAGCGTGAGGCCGAGGCCGAGGCCGCCGGCGGAGCGCTCGGGGGTCTGGTAGGCCTGCGCGAAGAGGTCGAACACGTGCGGGAGGAAGTCGGGCGCGATGCCCGTCCCGGTGTCCTGGACACTCACCACCACCGCTTTGCCCTCGACGACGCCGCGGACACGGATCTCCCCTTCTGGCTCGGTGTACTTCGCCGCGTTGGTGAGGAGGTTGCTGATGATCTGCGTGAGCCGAGCCTCGTCGCCCGTGACCGGCAACGCCTCGTCCAGCTCGACTGCGAGCGTGTGGCGGCGGTGCTCCAACAGCGGGCTCGAGATCTCGATCGCCTTCGTGACGACCGTCCGCATGTCGAGCGGCTCGCGGCGGATCTCCACCTTGCCGCGCGCGACGCGGGAGACGTCCAGGAGATCTTCGAGGAGCTGCATCATGTGCCGCACCTGCCGCTCGATGATCTCGTACTCGCGCGTGAGCCCTTCGTCGCGCTGCAGCTTGATGAGTTCGAGCGCGGTCACGATCGGCGCGAGCGGGTTGCGTAGCTCGTGACCGAGCATCGCCATGAACTGATCCTTCGTCTGGTTCGCTTGCTCGGCCGCGATGCGCGCCGCGCGCTCCTCCTCGGCGCGCCGACGGTCGGTGAGATCGCGCGTCACTTTCGAGAAGCCGATGAGCACGCCGTCCTCACCGCGGACCGCGCTGATGACCACGTTCGCCCAGAAGCGACTGCCGTCCTTGCGGAGGCGCCAGCCCTCGTCTTCGAAGCGCCCCTCGCGCCCCGCGACCTCGAGCTCCATTTCGCACTTGCCCGCCTGGATGTCCGACTCCGGATAGAACGTGGAGAAGTGCCGACCGATGATCTCCTGCGGCGCGTAGCCCTTGATCCGTTGGGCGCCGCGGTTCCAGCTCGCGACGTGACCGCGCGGGTCGAGCATGAAGATCGCGTAGTCCTGAACGCTCTCGACGAAGAGCTTGAACAGCGTCTCGCTGTCGTCGCCGCGCTTCTCTTGGAGGTCGAGGAGGCTCCGGAGGTTCGCTTCCGTCTCCCGGTGGTGCTCGATCTCGACCTCCAGCGCGTCGGCGTGGCGCTGCAGTCGATTTGGCTTCGGGTCTTCCGTCACGGCGACTGAACGGCATCCTACCACCGTCCGGTCGCCGTAACCGTCCGAACCGGCCGCGCTCCCGGGGTGGGACGCGCGGCCGTTCCTCGCTGGCGACTACGCGCGACGACCCCGGGCCTTGGCGGCGTCGTGCTTGGCCCGGCCCTCGGCGTCGAGCTTCTTCGGGGCCTTCGCCTTCCGGCGCGGGCCCTCCATCCCGCAGCGCTTCGGCGCGGGCGCGGTGGCCTCCGCCATCGTGAGCTTGCCGTCGCGGTTCGTGTCGAGGCGCTCGAAGCGGCTCCTCACGTTCGCGGGCGTGCCGCGGCTCAGCTCGGCGCGGGTCACGAAGCCGTCGTGGTTGGCGTCGAGCTTCAGGAACCACTGCGACCGCTTCGAGATGATCGTCGCGGGGCGCTTCTTCACGTCCACGTGCTTCGGCGTCGCGCGCGCCGCGACGTAGGTCGGGAGCGTCGCGGGCGTCTGAAGGGAGGATCCGATGTTCGGCGTGACGACCGTCGTCGGTGCGGCGGCGGCGATGCTCGCGGCGCCAAAGATCCCCGTCAGGGTGATGAGTCCGAGCTTCACGTTGTTCTTCATCTGAATCCTCCGTTTCGACGAGGCCGCGAACGTCGTGGCCTCACCCTCTTCAACGGATCGTCGCGTCGCGAGTTCTGAGATTTCTTCGCGACGCGCATCACGGGACACACCCCAGTTGGGCACGGCCAGGTACCCGAATTGGGAACGCGCGTTGGGAGTGGGAACGGGCCCCAACGGCGGTGACCTCGGCGCCGCGCGCGGCAGGTCCGCGAGATCGCTCGCGTGCGACATGTGCGTACGCGAGCGGCCCTCCCCTTGCGAATGCGACGCGGCACGGAGGTCGAGAACGAATGGTGCGAGTGACGAATGCGACAACCCACGGCGTCGGTGGAGCGCCGGATCCGGATCAGATCCCGGCGCGCCAAGCGCCGACTCTGACGCCCCTCACCGAAGAGGGACTCGCGCCCACCGCGTTCATCTCGATGCCGACCGCGGCCTCCGCGAGCTACGCGCGCGGCCGCATCTCGAACGATCCGATCGCCGCGCAGCTGCAAGCGCGCGTCACGTCGAAGCCCAAGGAGCCCGGCGTCCCCGCCGCGGACGACATCGAGTACCGGCGCGTCGAGGGCCACGCGTTCCGCACAGAGGGCGGCCGCACCGTCGACCCGACGATCGCCGACGTGGACCAAGGCGGACTCGGCGACTGCTACCTCATGGGCGCGATGGCGGCGGTGGCCCAGACCGATCCGAACCTCCTGAAGAACATGGTCACCGAGAACGCGGACGGCACCTGCACGGTGCGCCTCCGCGTGAAGG
>JAUHYN010000823.1 GCA_030426505.1 bacterium
CGCCTTTCGGAGGAGCTCGTGCCGAGCCTCGCCGTCCGTCGCCGCCACGAAGCCGACGCCGCACGCTGCGAACTCCTTCGTCATCGCTCGCAAGCTGTTCAGCGTTGACGCGACGAGTCAAACGTTGGCTAGACGGAGGCGATGACGAAGGGCCTGATCACGACGGACAAGACGCGCTGCTGGTGGTGCGGAGAGCTGCCCGACTACATCGCGTACCACGACGTCGAGTGGGGCCGCCCGACGCTCGACGACGTCCACCTGTTCGAGAAGGTCTGCCTCGAAGGGTTCCAGTCCGGGCTGTCGTGGCTGACGATTCTCCGCAAGCGCGATGCGTTCCGCGACGCTTTCGACGGCTTCGACTTCGAGCGCGTCGCGCGCTTCACGCCGAAGCGCGTGGAGAAGCTCCTCGGCAACGCCGACATCGTCCGTCACCGCGGCAAGATCGAAGCGACGATCAACAACGCGCAGCGCGCGGTCGAGCTCGCGGAGGAACACGGCGCGCTCACTCCGTACTTCTGGAGCTGGGAGCCCGGCCCCGACGAGCGCCCGAAGAAGGCGACGCACGCCGCGCTCACGAAGATGACGACGTGCCCCTCCGCGAAGGCGATGTCGAAGGACCTCAAGAAGCGCGGCTGGAAGTTCGTGGGCCCGACCACCGCGTACGCGTTCATGCAGGCGATGGGGCTCGTCAACGATCACCTCGAGGGGTGCGCGTACCGGGACGCCGTCGAGACCGCGCGCACCGCACGCGCCGTCGAGCGCGTGCGCGCCGCCGCCGCGAAGATCACCCGCTGATCCGCGTGCGCGGGATGAGCGCGTGCGCCGGCGAGGGCTGGCCGTTCTGCAGCGACTCCACGACCTGCGCCTGCTCGAACGGACGCAGCGACTCGAGGTGCGTGAGCAGCGCGGTCGCGGCGTCGCTCCCGCCGCGCGCGAGCCCGCGCAGATCGCGGCGGATCTCGCCCAGCTCCTGACGCAGGTGCCCGACCGTCACGTCGCCGGACTGCAACCCGGTGAGCAGTTCGTAGATCTGGTTCTGCAGGAGATCGGGCGTCTCGTTGGTCGCGGTGTCAACGAGGTCCGAGACCAAGCCGCCGCCCTCGAGCGCCGCGTCCAACACGTGCTCCGCCTGTCCGAGCAGCGCCGTCGTCGCCGTGTCGCCGTCCTCGAACGAAAGCCCGTCGAGCACGCCGATCGCGCGCTGCGCCGCCGCGTCGAACGCGGGGTCACTCGTGCCGGCCATCGCGTCCTGCAAGCCGGCGCGCGCCGCTTGGACGGCCTCTTCCAGCTCGTCCCGCGGCACCGCCTCGCCCTGACGAATGCGGTGTCGGATCCGCGCGAGCTCGTCGAAGGCCGGGATGAACGCGCCCTCGACGCTCGCCGCTCCGGAGGCGTTCCGGAGGTCGGCGTAGAGGTCGCCGGTCAGCGTGTCGACCGCGGTCGCGAACTCTTCGCGCGCGTCCGACCCGCCGATGGTCGCGCTCACCGGTTGCCAGTCGCGGGTCGTCGGCGCGGCGCCAGGATCGAAGCCGTCCGCTCCGAGGTCGTCGCGCGCGATGCGGAGGTCGAGCGTGGTGGTGTTCGTCGTCGGCGTCGTCACCGGGGTGAAAGTCAGGTTGCGGGTGATCGGGAAGTAGTTGTTCATGGGTGTGTCGCTCCTGGTCGACGTACGGAGCGCCCCGCGAGAAGTTGGTTACAGCGACGAAGTAATGGGTACGTGCGATCCGCGTCACGCGGAACTCGAGTCACGGCCAGTGCGGATCCGGCGCGGGCTCGGTGTGGATCGTCACGTCGAGCGAGCGGACGCGCGCGACCGGCCACGCTTCGCGGAGCCCTCCACTCGCTCGGCCTCCCGCGACGGATGCGTCCCCCGTGTGCGGGTGCGCCTCCGCCCACGCGAAGATCCGTGCGCGCCGCGCGCGGTCCGCGAGGACCTCGTCGAAGATGCGCTCGCCCGTTCGGATGCGCTTGTCGATGTCGCGGAACCCACCGACCGTGATCGCCGCGTCCGTCTCGGGCAACGCGATCGGGCGTTCCCGCCCCGACGCCTCGATGAAGTCGATCGTCGACATCCCGAGCGCGAACCGCTCCGCCCGCACGACGCGGTGCTCGATGAAGTTCTGCTCGTTCACGACGAGATCCAGCACGAGCGCGCGTTCGTCCGGCGCGACCGCGTAGCGCGACCAAGCCTCGCGCACGTACCGGGTCACGCGCCCCGACGGGAGCGCGTCCGCGCCGTCGCGCAGGTAGGTCACGCAGTGAAACCACGCGTCGTGGAAGATGAGGAAGTTCGCGCGCTCGAGGAGGAGGAACAGGCGCTCGAGCGCGGGCGCCTGCTCGGGGCGCGCTTCGATCCGCCGCGCGAGGTCCGTCATCCAGTAGCCCGCGTTGCGCGAGACCAGGTGCGCCATCAAGACCCACGGGAGGTCGGGCGGGTTGTCGACCGTGTAGCGATACAGCTCGAGGTAGCTCGCGGTGCGCGCGACGTTGTCTTCGTTGCGCGCGTCGATCGAGTCCAGCAGCTCGGAGAGGTGGCCCGCGTCCAAGGCGCGTTCGTTGTCGCACGAGGGCGCGCGGGTCACCAGGTCCGCGCCCACTCGGGCGCCGCGCTCGGAGCCGGTTCGAGCGAAGCGAGATCGTAGTCGAACAGCACGGAGTCGAAGTCGCGGATCTGCAGCCGGCCGCTCCGTGTGGCCACGAGGAGCCGACCGCGCGTGTCCCAGTCCGCCCACTGCGCGTCGAGTGGCTCCGGCGCGCCGTCACCGCGCGCGAGGGTGTAGTCGACGCTCACCGCGTCGATCTCCTGCGCACCGTGCTCGACGCGCGCGAGGAACAACCGCGCGCCTCCGGTCGGGCGCGGCTTCACGAGGCGCACGTAGCGGTGCTCGTCCCACGGTCCGCCGCGCTCGCGGGGCGGGCAGTCCTCGGTCTCGGACCAGCCGTGGCGACGCTCGGTCGCGAACTGTTCGACGCGCGTCGCGCGGAGCGCGACGGGGACCTCCGGGATACGCTCCGGATCCTGCGCCGACGTGAAGTGATAGCCGCGAGTCCACGTGCCGCACGTGCCGAACGCGTGCAGCGCGTAGAGCCAGGGGAGGCGCGCGACGGCGACGTACGTCTCGCCCTCCGCCCACCGCGCGTTGGACTTGTGCGCGAAGTAGCAGAGGTAGCGGCCGTCGAAGGAGAGGTCCGAGCGGCGCGGGAACAACCGCCCGCGCAGCCACGCGCCGGGCTCGTAGCCCATCGGGTCGAGCGTCCACCGCCCGACGTGCGACCACTTCGACGGCCCGCGGCGGAGCACCGCGATCACCGGCGCGTCGCGCGCGGGGATGCAATACAAGCGCGGAGCGGTCACGCGAACGCCAATCTAACACCGTCGGGGCGGGATCCGCGCCGAAGCCGAGGGCGGTCGTGTACATTGAGACGTATGCGCCGGTGGCTCCCGCTCCTCTTGGTCGTCGGGTGCGCGTCGGAGACGCTCGTCGAGCCCCCGGCCCCGCCGCCGGACGAACCACCGCCGCCGACCACGCGCGACGGCGGCGTGGTGCCGCCCGACTTCGAGACGCAGCTGTTCGGGGCTTCGGCGACGCTGACGCGCCTGGTGACTTTCGACCTCGCGGAGCCCTCCACCGTCATCGATCTCCTCCCGGCCCGGTCCGTGGAGTACGGCCTCCCGACGGGCTCGTTCGGCGACATGCGCATCACCCCGGACGGGACGGGGCTCGTCTACATGTACTCCGGCCTCGACCGTCAGCGTTACATTCTATGGATCGATCCGACGCGGCGACAGGACGCGCCGCGGATCCTCCACCAAGGCGCCGACTCGTTCTACCAGATGCTCGCGGTCTCGAACCGACACCTCGCGATGCGGATCGACGAGGGCGTCATCAGCGTCCCGCTCGACGGATCCGGGAACTGGCGTTCGATCACCGCGGACTTCGTCAACTCCGCGACGTTCGTCGGTGACTACCTGGTGCTCGTCCACGACTTCGGCTCCGTCACGAGCCATCACATGGACTCGGCCCGGGTCCTCGAGCTCATCGACGCCGCCGACGCGATCAACCCGGTCGTCGTCGGCGTGACGGGCGACCGCATCCTCGTCTCCGAGTTCGACGGCCTCCTCGCGTTCGATCCCGTGACCGGCGATCGCACGCGCGTCGCGGAGTTCCCGGGGTGCGCGCAGCTCCTCGGGACGATCCCGGACGGGTCCGAGTTCATCTGTCGCTCCCAAGGCGTCGGCGGGTTCCAGGTCGTGGCCTACCGACTCGACGGCACGACCGCGTCGTCGCCGCGCGTCCTGGTCGACGAACCGGCGAGCACGTACCTCTCCGGCGATGGCCAGTCGCTGTGGTCCTTCGCGTCGGGCACGTT
>JAUHYN010000824.1 GCA_030426505.1 bacterium
CGCGCGACCGCTACCACATCGTGGCGCACGGTCAGCTGCAGCCCGAGTCGCGCACCGACCCGGGTCCGAACTGGCCCTGGAGCTCGTACCTGCAGCGCATCTCCGGTGGGTCGACCACGCCGCCGCCGACGAACCCGCCGCCGACGAACCCGCCGCCGACGAACCCGCCGCCGTCGGGGGGCACGGTCGTGACGGTCGACAACACGGACAGCGGTCGCTTCCGCGCGAGCGGCTCGTGGGATCTGTCGAGCTGGGCGTCCGGCAAGGTCGGTGCGAACTACCGCTTCCGCAGCCCCGCGTTCACGAGCGACCCGGCCGAGTACAAGGTCAACCTCGGAACGAGCGGCAACTACGAGGTGTTCGCGCGCGTCCCCGGCAACGGGTACAACACGAACGTCCCGTACATCATCTCGCACGCGGGCGGCACGACGACGGCGCGCCGGAACATCAGTGACAAGGGCGGCCAGTGGGTCAGCCTCGGCACGTACCGCTTCAACGCGGGTGACGCGTGGCGCGTGATGATCTCGTGCTGGACGAACGGCCGCGGCTACCTCATCGCCGACGCCATCCGCTTCGAGAAGCGATAGCGCTGAAGCGCTGACTCAGAATCGGTAGCCGACGCCGAGCGAGCCGATGAGGAAGTGACTGTCGATCGCGCCGTTCCCCACGGTCGACACCAACTCCCGGCTACCGATTCCCCCCTCCTCCTCCGCGAACGGCGCCACGATCGGCACCTGCGACTCCGTGATCTCGACCGACGCGAGGTGGACGTACGTGACCGCGACGTCGACCGTGAAGCCGAACAGCGACTTGGACGCGCCGAGCGAGAAGCCGTGCTTCGGGCGATCGATGCGCGCGATGCTCAGCCGGTCGTCCTCGATCGAAGACGTCTCGAAGTAGTAGCCGCCGCGCAGGCGCACGTGCGGCTCGAGGACCTCGACCTCGCCGCCGAGGCGCACCGAGATCGTGTCCCGCCAGCGGCGGTCGATCGTGATCTCGGGGATCGGCGTCGACGCGCCCATCAGATCGATCACGATGTCCTGCGGCGTGAGGACGATGTCCTGGTGCGCCGACCAGCCCTCCCAGACCACCGCCGCCTCCGCGCGGAAGACGCCCGGGAGGCGGTACTCGATCCCGCCGCGCGCGATGGGCGCGATGTCGAGCGCGACCTTTGCGTCCTCGCCGCGGATCGCCGCGCCGAAGATCGGTTCGTTGGTATCGGGGTCGCGGAGGAAGCGCGGGAGGTCGGCCTCCAGTGTGCCGTCGCCGCGGACCTTGCGCTTCGCGCGGAAGGACGCGCCGATGAAGAGGCCGTCGATCGGCTCGTAGCTCGCGCCGACGCTCCAGTTGAGGAACAGCGAAGGGGCGAGCGTGAACGCGATGGGGACGTCGAAGCGCGGGTCTTCGGGGCCGTCGGGGAAGTCGGCGAGGTTGGCCCACAGCGTCTGCGTCTGCTCGCTCTCGGCGTAGAAGACGATCAGCGAAGCGCCGACGCGCAGGCGCGGGAGCGGCTGCAGCGCGACGGACAGCGCGGCGTTCACCTCCACGTTCTTCACGATGTGCGCCGAGTAGCGGCCGGTGAGGTCCGGCGCGTTCGGGACGTAACCCGGCGTGCGCGGTGACGGCGGGTCGCCCCACTGGTGGCGGCCGCTGTTCGGCGCGTGGATCGTCGCGGCGATCGTGAGGTCGAGCGGCTCGAAGCCGTACGCGGCGCCGATGAACGGGATGACGAGCGGCGTGCGGCTGCGCTGCGGACCGGCCTCGGCGAAGGTGGCCTGGAGGGCGGCGTCGTACGTCGCGGCGTCGGCGAGCGCGGGGTCGGCGCAGGGGCAGCGCCGATCGAACGTGGCGTCGAAGTCGACGAGCGACGCGTCGAGCAACAGGTTCAGGCCTTTGAGTTGGCTGAGGCCGGCCGGGTTGTAGTGCGCGGCGAGGACGCTGTCCGGCGCCGCGACGAATGCGCCGCCGCGACCGACGCCGCGCGCGCCGACGTCGCCGGTGTAGAAGCCGGCGGCGAGAGCGGGGGCAGGCGTGAGCGTGAGTGCGAACGCGAGCAGTCGCTTCACGCGGCCGCCTCGCAGCGCGCGAAGTGCTCGAGCATCCACGTGTTGATGCGCTGCGCGCTCTGGAAGATCAGGCCGTGGCCGGCGTCGGGGATGCGGTGCAGGCGCGCGCCGGGGATGAGGTCGGCGAGGCGGCGACACGCGCTGGGGCGCACAAGGATGTCGCGGTCGGGCGAAATGATCTGCGTGGGGACGGCGAGTGAGCGCAGGCGCGATGAGGTGTCGTGCCCGAGCACCGCGCGCATCTGGAGGCGCTGCACTTCGCGTGGGGGGCGCCCGCCGAAGGAGTCGCGCATGCGTTCGTCGAGCTCGGCGCGATCGGTGGTGTCCGAGAACTCGCGCGGGTAGAGGAGCGACTCGATCGCGTCGAGGCGACGTTGGCCACGGCTCGCCTGCGCGCGGAGGAACTGGTGGACGCCGGACGCGGGCGGGAACCACGTGAGCGGGCCGCCGGCGTGCGTGGCGATCAGCGTGAGGGTGAGGAAGCGGCCGGGCGCGGCGAGGGCGGCCTCCTGCGAGATCATCCCGCCGAGGGAGACGCCCGCGAGGTGCGCGCGCTCGATGCCGAGCTCGTCCATCAACCGCAGGACGTCGGCGCCGAGCGTCTTCATGTCGAAGCGGCGCGATCGATCGTCGAGCGGCTCGCTGTTCCCGAGGCCGCGGTTGTCGAAGAAGACGACGCGGCAGGTCTTCCTCAGCGCTTCGATCTGCGGTCGCCACGCGGCGCCGCGCATGCCGAGGCCCATCACGAGGACGACCCACGGGCCCTCGTCGCCTTCGATCGCGTAGGCGAGGTGGGGTCGGGACTTCGTCTGTTCGCGCGTGTCGAATTTCATGAGGGCTCCGCGCCGAGGAGGCGATCGAGGACGGCGTCGACCATCCAGTGGACGTGTTCGAGGCGGACGGCGAGGGCGTCCGGACAGAGGGGGTCGTCGCCCCACGCGTCGGCGATGACGGGCGCGTAGGTGAAGTAGCCGGTCACCATGCCGGAGAAGGTCGAGTAGAAGTGCCGCGCGTCGAGCGGGCCGCCGTTCGGGGTGATGTCGGCGAGCATCTCGGTCGTCCACTCGAACAGCGCGAGCAAGTTGTCTTGCACCATCACGCGCGCTTCTTCGTTGGCGGCGATCAACCCGAGCACGAGGCGCGGGTACGTGCGGTGCTCGCTCATGAACGAGAAGTAGGCGTCGACGACGCGGTGGATGCGCGTGCGGACGTCGCCGTCGGTGTTCGCGTAGGCGGCCTTCAGTGCGGCTTGGTGCGCGTCGTAGTAGCGAGCGAGGACGGCCTCGACGAGCTTCGACTTGCTCTCGAAGTGGTAGAAGACGAGCGCCTTGTTCACGCCGGCGCGTTCGGCGACGCGGCCGACGGAGGCGCCGTCGTAGCCGGCCTCCGCGAGGAGCGCGTCGGCGGCCGTGAGGATCTTCTCGCTGGTCTCGTGGCGTGCCATGCGCGCGACCATTCGGCCCTGTGATTTACCGATCGGTCAATCGGCCGAGTTGACCGATCGGTAAGTGGCCTGAGACGGTCCACGCTCCCGTCGTGCCCACGTTGGAACTCGCGATCTTCGGCGCCGTGGTGCTGTGCTCGTTCGTGTCGGGCGCGATGGCGGGGTTCGGTTCCGTCATCATCGCGCTGACCCTCGCCGGGCAGTTCTATTCGATCGAATGGATGGTGCCGCGCCTGGTCGCGCTCAACGTTCTACTGAATGGATACCTCGTCCTCGTGCATCGGGGACACATCGCCTGGCGCCTGCTGCTGACGCGCGTGCTGTGGGTGATGGGTGCGGGCGCCGGCGTGGGCGTGTTGGTCGAGGCGCAGCTCGCGGGGTCCACGCTCAAGACGGCCTTCGGCGTCCTCGTCGTGGCGCTGTCGTCGATCGAGCTGTACCGGATGTGGTCGAAGGCCGAGCCCGCGAAGAAGGGCGGCGCGAGCCTCCCGTTCGTGTTCGGCGCGGGGATCATGCACGGCATCTACGCGTCGGGCGGGCCGATGCTCGTGTCCGCGTTCCGCTCCACGCTCGCGATGATCTGGCTCGCGATGAACGTCGCGCTCACCGTGGTGTTCGTCCTCGACGGCCGCCTCGACGGCCCGGCCGCGGTCGATGTCGCCTGGCTGACGATCCCGGTCGTCGTCGCGATCGCGATCGGCGAGGTCCTACATCGGCGCGTCAACGAGCGGGGCTTCCGTATCGTCCTGTTCTCGCTCCTGTTCGTGGCTGGGATCGCGCTGATCTTCTGAGCGTCGCGGCCTGGGCCGGGGGTTCATCACGACCGCCACCTGTGTGGTTGCGGGTGCATCGGACCGTC
>JAUHYN010000825.1 GCA_030426505.1 bacterium
TGGTCGACGCGATCAAGAACCAACGCGCGTTCGCGACGAGTGGTCCGTTCTCCAAGGTGCGCGCCGAGAGTGAGGGCTGCTTCGGCCGCCGGAGCGGCGCCGACCTCGGCCGGACCGACTGCGGGATGGGAGAGGTCGCGAAGGCGACGGGCGGTCGGCTGACGTTGGTCGTCGATACGCAGGTCGCGCCGTGGATCGGGATCGACCGCGTGCGGTTCGTGGTGAACGGCGACACCAACGCGACGATCGAGGGCGACAACGTGAGCCTCGCAAAGGTGACCCACGAGATCACCGGGCTCGAGCGCGACGCGTGGGTGATCGTGGAGATCATCGGCGACACTTCGATGTTCCCGGTCATCGTCCCGAACGAGCTCCCGGCGATTCAGGTGAGCGACGCGCTCGGATCGATCGGCGGCGCGTTCGGCTTCGACCTCAACCCATTCGGCAACCTCTCGCCGTCGCAAGTCACCTTGTCCACGCCGTACGCGTTCTCGAACCCGATCTTCATCGACGTCGATGGCAACGGCGCCTACGACGCACCGATGGCCACGATGCAGGCGTTGACCGTGTCGAAGGCCCACCCGGGGGTGGACGCGCGCAAGCTCTACCCGCAGGCGCTGCCGGAGCTCGTGAAGGTGTTCGCGATGTTCGCGAAGGGGTGCGGCCACAACCACTGATGTTCGATCGACTCCTCCCGTTCGCGCTCCTCATCGCGCCCGCGATCGCACACGCCCACTCGGGCGGCGTGGATCGCACCGTCGCGGTGGAGGCGACGGGCGATCGAATCCACGTGCTCGTCCACCTCGAAGTCTCGGGCGCGAAGCGCATCGAGGCGCTCACGTTGATGGCCGACGCCGACCACGACGGCCGCCTCTCCGATGCGGAGCGGGCGGCGCTCGAGCGTCGGCTCGCGGGGCGCGCGCTCGACGGGATCCGGCTGTCGGTCGACTCCTCGACGATCACGCTGGAGGGGGTGCAGACGGCGTTGAAGCTCGCCCCGAAGCAGCCCGTGGCGCTGATGGTCCACGGGGCGGCGCCCCTGCCGGTGAAGGCGGAGACGATCGCGCTTTCGACCCGCGCGGGCGCGGAGCCCCTGAAGCTGATGGTGCGGCCGGGGACGCGCCCGGTGGTCGAGGCCTCCCGGGGACGCCCGGCGCGGGGAGGGCTCCAGGCCGAGCTGAAGGGCGCGGACCGGGTCTCGTGGCGGATCGGTCCCCCTCCCTGAACACAAAAGTGGCTTGTCGGTCCGGTTTCCGGGGACTAACGTGGTGGGCGATGGAAACCGCCACCGCTACCGCGGAACTCGATATCGGCCACGTGGTCCTCGGACCGGAAGAGGAGCCGCCGCTCCTCATGACGGACAAGGCGATCGAGATGGTCCAAGAGGCGCTCGAAGCCGAGAAGCTCGTCGACCACGGCCTCCGCGTCTACGTACAGGGTGGCGGTTGCTCCGGCTTCCAGTACGGCCTCGACTTCGACGACAAGCCGCGCGCCGGTGACTTCGAGATGAAGTTCGGCGGGCTGACCGTGTACGTCGACCCGATCTCCGCGATGCACCTCGAGGGCACGCAGATCGACTACGTCATGGGCATCTCGGGCGCGGGCTTCAAGTTCAACAACCCGGGCGCGGTCACGACCTGCGGTTGCGGCTCCAGCTTCTCGACCTGATCGCCCCGTGAACGGCGCCCTCATCGCGCTCCTCCTCGTCTCTGCGGCGGGCGAGGCGCCCGATTGGAAAGCCGAGGAGATGAAGCAGCTCTTCGGCCTCGCGCAGTCCTCCGCGCAGGCGCCGCCCGCACAGAAAGACGCCATCCTCCTGCAGCTCGCGGCGCGCGCGTACGGCGTGACGCCGTCCGGGCCGCCGTCGATCGAGCGTCACGCCGAACAGATCCTCAAACACCGCCGCCCCGAGCACCCGGCCGTGAAGGCGGGGCAGTGGCTGTTCGCGTTGATGCGCCAGTTCTACGAGGACGCCGGGAAGCGCGCGGAGAGCCTCGCGCGCTTCGAGCGCCACGCACCCACGCGCCGCTACTTCGAGGACATGGCGAAGCAGTCGCAGGGCGCGGCGGAGTACCTCGGCAAGCAGATCCAGTTCGTGGTCGAGGGGATGGACGAAGCGATCGGCGCGCTGCCGATGGTCGGGGGCGATCCGCCGTCGAAGCAGGGCGCGTTGGCGGTCGTGAAGGGGATGAAGATCGCGATCGACACACTCGACCGCACGACCTTCGTCAACGACCAGCCGAAGGACACCGAGGAACGCACCCCGAAGGGCGCGATCAAGGAGCTCTTCTCCGCGCTGAAACAGTTCAACATCCAGTCGAAGATGTTCGGCGAGTACGACCGCAAGTGGCGCGAGAACGGCGGCCACGTGCAGGTCGCCGTCCCGGGCGCGAAGCCGGCGCTGTACCTCAACGAGCTCGTGCGCGCGGCGGTCCCCGCCGAGATGCACACGCTCCACCTGCTGACGATGACGAAGTCCGGCGAGCTTCGGGAGATCGTCGTGGCGATCGACGACAAGGGCCTCGCGAAGAAGAAGAAGCGGCGCGGCCGGAAGAAGTCGAAGCGGTCGAAGAAGGCCGCGGGGCCGAAGACGGTGAAGTGCGCCGATACGATCTCCATGGACGACTGTGCGAAGCGCATCGTCCACGCGAAGAAGACCGGACCGGCGCTGTTCGCCGTGGATTGAGAAACTCGGACTTTTCGACAAGGGACCGGACCCTTGCGGACACCTGGACTCGAAACGCATCGTGTACGGGTCGCGCCGCCGGGACCGGTGGCCTCCGTACGCGACGCGACGAGGACGAAACCGTGTTCGCAACGCCTATTCTCCTGCTCCTGGCTACCGCAGCGAGCGATCCCGAGGTCTGCATCACCCTCCGCGGACCGCCGGCGCTCGTCGACGAGGTACGCGCAGCGCTGCACATCCCCGAGCCCTGTCGCCGCGTCGAAGTGCGCGTCGAGCGCGTGGACGGTGCGCTCTTGGTCGCGACGACCGAGGCGTCCCGTCGGGTGTCCACCGCGCGCATGGCGGCGACCGTCGTCGAGTCCTGGGCGACGCCGCCGGCCTTCGGCGAGGTGGTACCGCCGCCGGGACCTCGCCCTTCGATGGCCGCAGCGCCCACCGGCGAGGTGGTCGAGATCGAGGCGCCCGCCCGGCGAGAGGCACGCGTCGGGATCGCGGTGCTGGGGGAGGCCGGCATCGCCGAGGGCGACGCGTCGATGGGCGGCCTGCTGGTCCGCGGCGACGTCCGCTTCGACGACCTCTTCCTCTGGGGCGGGGCGCGGTTCGCGTTCGCGCCGCGCTACGGCGTCGGATCGTATTGGGACTCGCGTCGCATCGAGGGTGCGCTGCTCGCGGGGGCGGAGTTCAGGTTCAGGCTCGGTCCCGTCTCCATCGCGCCCGGCCTCGCGACCGGCGTCAACGTCGTCCGAGCCGAGACGATAGACTTCGACCGTTCGCGGACCTCGCCCGGGCTGGTGTTCGAAGCCGGGCTCCGCGGCGAAATCCCGCTCGCCGACGCTCTGGCCCTGGAGCTCTTCGCCAGCGCCGACTACCTCCCGATGGCGCGCGGGCGCGAGATCGATCCCGCCGTGGCGCTGACGCTGGGGCCTCGGGCGTCGCCCGACCCTCGGTGGGTCGCGCGGCTCGGGCTCGGGATCCGGTGGGGCCTTTGACCGCGCGCGTGATTGCGCTGGCTCGGGCCGACGCGAGCGACGAGGCATTGCTCGCGGCGTGTACGCGCGAAGACCAGGAAGCGCTGCGCGAGCTCTTCCGGCGACATCGCCACGCCGTCCATCGGGTCCTCGGGCGCGTGCTCGGTCGATCGCACCCCAGCCTCGAGGACGCCCTCCAGCTCACCTTCCTTACCGCGTGGCGGCGCGCGGACTCGTACGCGGGGACCGCGACGGTGCGGGCGTGGCTGTTCGGGATCGCTTCGAAGGTCGCGCTCAACTTCTCGCGCTCGGATCGCCGGCGCTCCCGTTTCCTGGAGGCCTTCGCGGTTCGCTTTCGATCGGAACCTCCGTTGATCGAGGACGTGGTCGCGCGGGGTGAGCTCCTCGAGCGCGTCGGGGAGGAGCTCGGCGCACTGCCGCACGATCTCCGCGTCGCGTTCATCTTGTGCGACGTGGAGGGGCTCTCGGGGATCGAGGCGGCCTCGGTCGTCGGCGTGAGACCGGGTACGATCTGGAGCCGCCTCCATCACGCCCGCCGATGCCTCCGTAGCGCGCTGAAGCGAGGGACGTCATGAGCGCCACGCGGTGCCCGTCGTTCGAGGTCCTGTCGCGCGCGTTCTCCGAGCGGCGGCGCGATGTCTTCGAGCGTCACCTCGGCTCGTGTCCGATCTGTTCGGCGGCGTGG
>JAUHYN010000826.1 GCA_030426505.1 bacterium
CACTTCATCGCGCGGAGGCGCTCGAGTTTCTTCGGGTTGAGGCGCTTGATCAGTCGGTACGCCTCGGCGATGTCGGGGTCCGCGTCGTTGATCGCCTCGACGTTAGAGGGCTCCTTCTCGAAGAGGACCGCGGCCGAGCCCGCGAACGGCTCGACATAGGTCGTGTGCTCCGGGAGCATCGCCACGAGCCGCTTCGCGAGGCGCTTCTTCCCGGCCGGGCTCGCGAAGATGGTCTTCGCGACCGGTCCGCGCGCCGCCTTGTCGACGACCAGGCGGCCCCGGGACAGGGCCGCGTCGAGGGCAGCGCTCATCGGCGCGGGTCCTCGGGGAACCGGAGCACCGTCGCGTAGTCGGCCGCCTGCGCGAGCGCGGCGCTCAGGTGGCGCGACGCCCAGCGCTCGCGCTTGCTACGCAGGTTCCGCTTCAGGCGGCGGACGGCTCGGCGCAGCGCGCGGAGCGCGGTCGGCTGGTCGATGGGGTGTGCGTGCATCCTCGGTGTCCCGTTCGAGGCCGACCGGGGTCGATGCCTCCGAAGGGGTAAAGCGAGGGGACGCGGAAAAGGGACAACCGACGGTGCGCCGCAGGCGAAGTAGAATGCCGAGGAGACTCGTCCGAGAACGCACACCCACGGGAAGGGGAGCCCAGTGACATCGATTGCTGTCTTCGACTCCGTCGTCTCAATCCGAGAGACAGGTCAGCCGGCTCGCCCGCGCTACCAGGTGGTCTGGTGCCCAGACATCAACGAATCGCAGAGTGCCTTCGACTATCCGGCCCTCGCGTTCGATGATGAACTCGCGGCCGAAGAGGCGGCCGAGCAGCTGGCCATCCTCATCGAGTCCAACCGCGCCGACCCATGGGATGGGCCGGGAACGCTGGGTGCCTTGCGGGCGCTGCTCGAGGAGCGACGTGCGATGCGGCGAGCGAGCGCAGCACAGCTCGGCCGGGCCTGGGCCACACATCGATGGACGCTGATGGAGAAGAACGGCGGGCAGCATGAGGACGCATGGCCGTGGAGCGATGAGCGCTCTTCGCAGGAGCTTGCGAAGTCAGGCCGAGGGATGTCGTCGGCATTCCACCGCCTCTCCCCCGCGGAGCTCCAGGCGCTGACGCCGCTCGTTACGGCCGCAGCCACCGAGGAGTGGGAGCGGCGAGTTCGGGCGACGAAAGGGTCGTAACCGCCCTCGGTAGGGGGCGCAGACAGCTCCTTAGGTCGCGAGGCCCTCGTAGATCTCCTCGTCGAGGGCTCGGTTCAGGAGGTCGCGAAACGAGTCCTTCCGCCCAAGGAGCCGGTTCCGAATCGCATGGAGCCGCGCGAAAGCGGCGAGCGTCGGGCTCTCGCTGATCAGGGTGAGCAGTGTGCGGTTGCGGAGGTCAGTCCAGAGCCGGAGGTTCCGTACCGCGCATCGGAGCGCGCGGCCCATCGCAGCCCGAGGACTCGTACGCGCGACGCGCGTGGCGGGCGCGCGCGGCGAGGAGCCGCCGGCCGGGTCGAGCAGTAGAAGCACGTTGGCCTGGGCGGCTCCACGGTACGGACGACACGTCATTCGGATTCCTCCGACGCCGCTCCCGGCGCCCCTGGTTCACGGTCGGACATCGCGTTCTGGATACCGGCGAGGGTCAGGGTGATCGGCTTCTTCACCCAGTCGTCCGGGAGCTTCCTGAACTCCGTGTTGAACACGTCCTCGGCGAGGGCCCGACCCTCCTCCGGGGTGAGCACGCCGACGCGGACGAGCTTCTCGATCGAAACCGTGAGCCGCTCGGGGTCGCGGGTGACGGGCGTCTGGCTGCGGAAGCGCCAGAAGCGGATTCCGAGGTCCGCGAGGATCCGGCGGTTCATCACGTGGTCGAACGAGTCGCGCTCCGGCGCGAACACCTGGTCCTCGGCGAAGATGAGCTGCGCGTCGGCGACGCTCCGGTTGAAGTCCTTGCTGTCGCCCCGCAGCAGCGCGGGCACGCGGAAGCTCGAGCCGACCTTGTCGATGTTCCTCGAGTCGTACTCCTGGAAGAGCGCGTCCTGTTGCTGCGCACCGGTGAGCGGCTTGATGTCGACGCGGGTGCGTGCGCCATCGCCCTTGCCGAACGGCTCGGCCTCGATGATCAGGAGCTTGTGGAAGTTGTCCTTGCCCTTGAGCTCCTCCTCGACGAAGCGCTCGATGCGGGGCGCGGACGTCTTCGCGATCTTCCCGCCCGAGACCAGCAAGGCGAGCGGCGGCACGCTCTTGTTGTCGAAGTACGAGTGGTTGACCTCTTCCATCGCCCGCGAGCCCAGCACCGAGAGCAGGGTTCCGATCCACCTCGGCACGCCGTAGGGGGAGCGCGACGAGTAGATGGTGAAGTGGAGCAGCTCGCTCGCGGGCCCGTCGGAGAGATCCTCCTTCTTGAGGGCCTCGACGCTCTCGAACACGCGGCCCGTCTTGCGCGAGACGACACGCGGATCACCGAGGCTCTTGAAGTAGACGCGGTGGGTGCCGTCGACCTGAACGTACCGACGCAGGCGGCGCCGGACGCGGGCGCTCTGGAGCGAGACGGGCGAGACCCGGACCCGGTCCTCGACCTCGACCGGATCCTTGTCGAGCGGCAGCAGGCGGACCGTGTACGAGGGGACGTGGACGAACCTGCCCAGGCGACCGCGCGCGTCCCGGAGGCACTCCCACGTCGCGTTGCCGGTGACCTCGAGGTCCTGGCGGGTCATGCGCCGCAGGTCGACGAAGCTGTGGTCGAACGTGCACGACTCGAAGAACGACATCAGCCGGGCGCGCTCGACACGCGCGAGGCGCCGCAGCTCGTCCCGCCTCGCCCGCACTTCGTCCTCGGTCGGCTCGAGCGCGGCCTCCTCGGCGAGGTCGCCGCGCTCCTGCGCGGCCAGGCGCTCGAGGAAGATGCACTCGGCCACGCGCTCGTCCGCGTCTTCGGCGTCGAAGTCGATCGCGGGTAGCAGCTTGTGTCCGAAGCCGTCGATGTTGGTCGCGTACGCGTCGACGTTCGGGCGAAGCGAGTTGCTGTGCTCGAGGAGCAGGCACAGCGTCTCGAGGTCGTAGGGAGGCTCGATCACCGATTCGCTGAAGACGAGTCCGCGCGCGTCCACTCCGAGCGCGTCGCCCATCCCCTTGAGTACCGCGGTGGTCGCGTCGCTCCGGGTCGTCGTCGCCTTCTCGACGTCGATCACCCGCGCTCCTCGACGTACGCGACCAGGCCGTCCTCGGTGAACGAGAGCGCCCGCACGCGGTAGCCCCCCTCTTCGAGCACCGACCGAGCGGCCGCGCGGAGCGCATCCGTGGTCGGCGCCTCCACCTCCCGGTCACCGCCCGGCTGCGGCATCCCGTTCGGGCCATCGCTCGCCGTGATCACGAACACCTCGACTCGTCCCTTCATCAACTCCTCCTCTCATTTTGCGCTCTTGGGCCGACCGCGCCGCACCGCGGCCGCTGGTGGCAGAGGGGGTACCGGTCGCTTCGGCGACGGCGGCGGCTCTGGTGGCCCGTGTGGGGCCTCGTCGGGCGCGTCGTCGTCGCCCCCCTGCGACCACGCGATCAGCCTGTCGAGGCTGCGCTCGAAGCTCTTGCGCTTGCCTCCGATGACGCGGGCGTGGACCGTCGGCAGCTCGCCGCCCTCGTCCTGTCGCTCCTTCTGGCACGCCATCGCGATCGCCCAGAACCGGTCGGCGTGGCCCTTCGCGGTGGCCGGCGAGTCGAACGAGACACGACCGCTCGAGTTCACGCGGCGCTCGACCGAGTGGATCTCCGCCACCAGCCCGCGCTCGCGCGGGAGCTCCGCCGCCTTGCGCTGCAGCGTGATCTTGAAGTCGGTCGCCCAGCGCTCCTTCGCCGGACCGCTCGATGACTCCGTCACGACCTGCGGGAAGTCTCGGCCGAGGTCCTCGGCGAGGTTCATGCCGATGCCGTTGCCGTCGATCGAGAAGCGCGCGATCGGGAGGATCTCGAGCATCCCGCGGAGCTCGGTCTTCTGCTCCTCGAACGGGACGTCGTCGTACAGCTTCAGCGCGCGGCAGATGAAGTGCGGGCCCGGCCGCTCCTCGAAGAGCGCGAGCGCGCTCCGGTGCGCGCGCCGACCGACGTCGTAGCCGGCGACGAGGCGACCCGTCGGGACGGGGACCTGGCTCCAGTCCTCGGCGAGCTCGAGCTCCCCGACGGTGCAGCCGAGGATGAGGTCGTACGGGAAGTAGGAGAGGCGCTCAGCGATGAAGCTCAGCTCGAACTCCTGCTGGAACTCGAGGAGGTCGAGCGACTCAAACTGGTGGCGCAGCGCCTCGGTCCCGAAGCGCTCGACGCGCTCCTCGGTCGTCATGAGCGGCGCCTCGACGACCGCGCGGCCGACGTCGTTGCAGAAGAACGTGCAGACC